>JACPFE010000704.1 GCA_016183145.1 Deltaproteobacteria bacterium
ATTTCAGCGAAGCAAGATTTTCGGCCGCCGGAGACGCTCTGCAGGAAGACAAATTTCCACCTATCGCGTGCAGCTATGATGAATTCGTAGCAATCTGCCAATCGAATGGCTTAGGTTCGAGTGCAAGTCTTTGCTAATCGAGCGAGCACTAGCCGGGAGCCTTTGTCATCAGGCCGGCTTTGACGAGGGCTTGTCGAATCTGTTCGCGTTCGGTTTCACCGATCCGCTTAAGCGGCGGCCGGACAACCGCCTTATCGATACGCCCAAGAAGCGCCAGCGCCTCTTTCATACGGTTGTGCATGTCGACGAAGGGAGGAGCATAAAAAACGCGAACCAACGGGTCCAAACGATCATTGAGCCTCCGGGCTGTTTCCAGATCGCCCCGGCGAACCGCGGAATAGAGTTGAACGTGAAGGTCGGCCGTAACGCTCCCCATTCCGGAAATAGATCCGTCCGCGCCCAGGACATAGCTGGCGAAAAGGGACATCGTGTAACTGCTGAGCATGGCGACGGACCGCCCGGTCCCGCGCAAGGCGCGCAGGTTGCGTTCGTAGGTCACCATGTCGTTGCTCCAGTCTTTGACCGCTACCACGTTTTCAATCCTCGCGAGCGCCGCCAGAGTGTCGGGTTCGTATCCGATTCCGGACGCAGGCGGGTATTCGAAGACGATAATGGGCAAGTCGGTGGCGTCCGATATCCTCTGAAAATGGGTGAGCGGCATTTCCGGCCGCAACTGGGCTCCCCACATGAAAAGAGTAGGCGGAAAGACCAGCAGGCCGGAGGCGCCTTCCGCCTTTGCCTCTCTCGCCATCTCGACCGCCTCGAGCGTGTTGTCGGTAAAAATGCCGGTTATGACGGCCACCCGGCCGCCGACTTCATCGAGGGCGAGGCCCAATGCGCGGCGGCGTTCTTGATTGTTCAGGGAAGACACCTCACCGGCGTGGCCGTTGCAAACAATGGCCTGGACTCCGTCGATGCCAGCAAGCCAGGACAAGTGCCGCCGATAGTTGGGCTCGTCGATCGAAAAATCATCGTTGAAGGGCAAGAGATTAGCCGGGATGGCGCCGGAGAATCTGAACGTTGTATCCATGGTTATCGGATTATTTCCCAGTACTACGGGCAATTCAACTGTTCGCCTCCAGGGCTAGAACCTTTCCGACCAGCCGACCGCTGGTCATTGCCCAGGCGATGTGCAACCCATGTCCAAAGAGAATCTGCCCGCCTAGACCGTTACAACCGACGGCATAGACTCCCTTGATCGGCTCGCCGGAGGGACGGAGGACCTGGAGACTTTCGTTGATCCGGGCCCCGCCCTCTGTAATCGTGAAATAGGCCTTCGCCGGCCCCAGCAGAACCCACGAATTCCCCTTTAACGTTTCGCACCGTCCAGCGCGCCCGAATGGATCCTCTCTCCCGTTTTGGACGGAGCGATTGAACTGGGTAACGGCATCTATCAGGTTATTCGCCGGGAGATGCCGGGCCCGGGCGATTTCCTCCAGGCTGCGTCCGCCTACGGATACATCGGGTCTCAAACGCAGATAGTCTTGTACGTATGCGTAAGCGATCTCCGGAGCGGTCGAAACGAAATGAGGCCACGCCGAATAACGCTGGATCAACCGTTCATCCAGAAGGATATAAGCGATCTTTCCTGGTTGACGGGCGAGAGCGATCTCACGATCAGGCCAACGCCCCTCATGACAAAAGCGCTCGCCCTTCGAATTCACTATTATGGCCCCGTCCTCAAAGATCGCCTCATCGGGATGTTGCCACGTGACGAGAAGCCGCTTGATAAGGAGATGCACGATTCTCGGCGGGACAAAGGGTAAAAGCCTGCCCATTAGCCTCGCAGCCCACCCGCCGGTAGGTAGGAGTTGCACAAACGGCTGCTTTGCCGGAGGGATGAAGCGGATTTCCGGCCCCCACGTAACATCCATGTTTATCAGCTCTCCGCCTATTGATTCGATCAAGCGGTGGCCGTCTCCCTGAGCATGGGGGTTGATCCCTTCGATGTCGGCATAAGCGTCGCCTTTATGGGCGGCGATGAGGGATTGGGAACTGGCGTAGTCACCGGCAGCCAGAACGATCCCCCGCCTCGCCCGGAACCGAATTGTCTCACCGGTAACTTGCGCTTCTACTCCCTGAGCCCTGTCTTTCGAAATATGAATTCTCTTAACGGGACTATTACAGTAGATGGTTCCACCCAGCCGGAGAAACCGGTTTTGCAGAACCGCAATATAAGCCTTCGCGTTAGGCACGACATTATGCATGCGCGGTACCCGGTTCGGAGGCTCGGGGCTCGGCCCATGAAAAGCCAGCCCCATGCCGACCAACCACCGATAGGTCGCCGCCGACTCGGAAAGAAAGTAACGCCTCAAGGGTTCATTGTTCCGCGCTTCGATCTCCGGCCTGGCGAATTTGCGAACATCTTCCACGTGTTGTTCGAGGCTATCCTCGATCATCGCCCTATCTTGAAGTGAGGTCCGGTTTGCCGTCAACGAGCCCACGGCGATCCCCGTTGTGCCGCCCAGGACCGGTAATTTCTCCAGGACAAGAACTTCCAGCCCGTGCTCCGCTGCACTCACGGCGGCAGCCAGACCACTCCCGCCTCCACCCACGATGATGGCATCAAAATCAGTCTTCATCTGCTCGAACGATAATGGATGAAGAAAATCCAAAGAAGACAATTAGTGCACTTTAAAAGTGACCTTTAATTGTACGGTGACAAAATTTCTGACTGGCCTTCCCGGCATGAGAAAGGACTTTCGAGAAAAGTTTGATCAAGCATGTGACGATTTGGAACCGTTCAGCTCATTAGATCAAAAGGCCTAGAGATGGCATAAACCGTGCTTATTTGACCGCCTATGATTGTCCATCTTTTAACACGTCTCACGATCACGGTGCTGATACTCCTTCTATCCATAAGCACGTCTGCAAATGCAACCCCTATCCTCTTCGATTTCAACACCCTCACCGATGGCGACACCAATGCCAAAGTGCAAGCCTATATGCAAGGGGTCTTGGACCTTGAGTTTCCCGGCATTAAGGTGACTGTTACTGGAGCCGGAGCGGAGAAGGACTACACCGGCGACAGACACGTCGTGGGCCCTGTGTCTAACACTAATACCGTCAAATCGAAGACATTGGGAACCTCCGACAAAGGCGTACACCACGATGGCTTGGATACCTTCCTCGTCAACAAAAGCCCTTCCGACCGGATCAGCATAGAGTTCTCTTTCCCCATTTTATCGGCCTCGTTTGACTACGAGATTTTCCCCGACGGGACCTGCCCCAAGAAGAGCAATACATGCAAAGAGACCACCTCAAACTGGCCTGACTTCACTTTTAAAGCGGATGGCGTTGCTCACTTTCGTGCCTTGGGAATTCTTCCGGGCGACGCTGGCACGTACCC
>JACPFE010000709.1 GCA_016183145.1 Deltaproteobacteria bacterium
CGGTATAACCCCGACCCTCGAGGACGAAAATTACCAGGCTTCCCTGGTGGCGATGTTTCCCAGAGTGCGTCACGATGTCCTGCTGGAAGACCGCCCAGTCCTGTAGCGCGTTCTCTGGCCACATGTTGGGGTACAAAAAGTTTTTCGTCTTGCCCTGGCGGGAAACCTCCCAGGTTCGCTCGTTAGCTTTGATCAGCAGTTTGCCGACGTTCTGGCGCTGTAGAAAATCCCGCCGCGCCTTGCAGTGAAACTCATACATGTTCATCTCAGGCCCCGGCTCCCGCACCATCGTCCTAGTCTTCTCTACCATGCGAATCCTCCATGATTAGAAGGTCACTTCAGTTTGTATTCCTTGGTCAGCTTGTCGATGAAGCCGCTGTCGTCGAGTTCCTTGACGAAAGACATATCGACGTAGCGGTCGGGATTCTCCTTGAGAATTCTTGGGTCGCGTTTACCGGCTTCCTGAATCGGCAGCTCGAAGTATTCCTTGTGCGCGTAGGGCTTCAGCGGGAAATCGTATTCCCGAAAGTTTTCTTCAAGTACCTCGCGGTCCTGAACTTTCAAATATTTTGATAAAACTCTAAGGCTGAACTCATGATTGGCTTTGTAATAGTGCACGCCTTCAATCATCGCTTTGGTATAATTGATCACGTCGGTGCGGTTTTTCGCGAGATAGGCGCGGCGCGCGACAAAAAACAGGCTGGAGTAGGGAATACCGAGCTTGGCGCCATCGACCAGGACTTGCATGCCGAGCTTGCGCGCTTGCAGCGTCATCGGGGGCGTGAGAATGCAGGCATCCGCGTTATTGGTTTGCACAGCGGCGATCCGGTTGGCCTGATTGCCGAATTGCAGCAGCGCGACGTCCGTATCGGGCCGCAATCCCTCGCGCTGCAGGAGATAGCGTGCGATGAAATCGGCGTTGCTGCCGAAGCGGCTTACGGCCAGACTTTTGACCTCTTTAATGCTCTTGAGGCCCTTTTTTCCAAAGATGCGATTCTCGATGGTATTGCCGATGCGGCCAAACATGGCAAGGTCCAAACCGCGTTGCGACCCTTCGATGACGACCTGTGGCGAGAACATGCCGATAGGGGCGTCGCCGGAGATCACTGCCGCCGCCGCCGAGGTGGCGCCTTGAATGAAAATCAGTTGGACGTTGTTGCCGTGTTTTTCGAAAAGCTTCGCTTCCTTGGTGACCCAAAGGGGAGCGAAGTTGCCGACCTCGCTGGTCCAAACGACGTTGATGTTGGCGGCTGCCGCCGACGTGGTTTGCAACAACGCGAGCGCGAAAACACTTAACCACAATATTCGGTGAACGATCGCCATCGATTTAATGTCTCCTTCGGGGATGGTTGCAATCCCGCGCCCCTTCGGCGGTGCTCAGGGCATGCTTCAGGCGAAGCAAGATTCGGCGAAATGTGAGCGAAGTGAACATGAGCAATGTACGCAGCGACAAGGGCAACCTAGTTCGTCATGCCCGCGGAGGCGGGCATCCAGGCTGGACTGCGAAAGAACTGGATTCCCGCTTTCGCGGGAATGACGGTCGGGGGACAGTTTCCGGTCGGCTTCAAGCCGACATGATTTAAATCCCTCGGCTTATAGCCGAGGGTCGTTTAATGAATGATAGGAATTTGCTTTTCGGAGCCCGGCGCGAATAACTGAAAACCGGCTCCATCAGCCGCGTGCGAGCCAGCTATCAACAGCTCGATAGCGAGTCGGACAAAGAAAAGCAGCCTCCATTCGCCATTTTGGCCAGATACTATCCGATAAGGAAGCGTTACGTCAACTTGATTTGCGGGCAGACCTGGACATTTGCCCGCCAATTGCGGTAAGAAGCTTTTAAACTCACAAAACAACTCATTACCGAAATTGCGAAGGAGGTTTCATGTCTGACTTCTATGCTGTGGGAAAATCCGTCTCCCGCGTCGACGCCGTGGTCAAGGTGACTGGCGAGGCCGGCTACACGGCCGATGTCATGCTCCCGGGAATGCTTTGCGGTATGGCAAAGCGTTCACCCCACTCACACGCTCGCATCGTGCGCATCGACACCAGCCGGGCCGAGGCTCTTCCCGGCGTCAAGGCCGTGATCACGGCCAACGATGTTCCCGATATCTTGCTCGGTTTAAGACTGCGGGACGTGCCGATCCTCGCCCGAGGTGAGGTTCGATTTACCGGCGAGAAAGTGGCGGCTGTGGCAGCCGTGGATGAAGAAACTGCGCTCGAAGCACTTGACCTGATTGACGTCGAGTATGAAGAACTGCCGGCGCTGACCGATGTAAACGAGGCAATGAAACCGGGCGCGCTTCTTGTTCACGAGAAACTCGAGAGCTACTCGGGGCTCCCCAAACCCGTGAAGCAAACGAATATCTTCTTTCACGAGACATACTCCAAAGGAGATACAAAACAAGGCTTTGCCAGCGCCGAGCTGGTTTTTGAGCATACCTTCACGACGCAGATCGTTCATCAAGGCTATTTGGAACCGCACGCGGCCGTCGTCGATATCGGACCCGACGGGTCGGTCACGGTTTGGAGCTCAGATAAGGTGCCCTTCCGTGTGCGCAGTATCATGGCCGAAATCATCGGCCTGCCGATTACAAAGGTGCGCGTCATCCCGAGCTTCGTTGGCGGCGATTTCGGCGGCAAGGGGATGATCTTCGATGAGCCCCTCTGTTATTACCTGGCACGCAAGGCGAGGCGTCCGGTCAAAATGGTCATGTCCAGGCAGGAGGAATTTCTTGCGGGAAGCCCGCGCCACCCTAGCATCATCTGGCTGAAGGCTGGAGTGACCAAGGCCGGAGCGATCGTCGCCTGGGAAGCCGACGCGACTTACGATTCAGGCGCCTACGCAGCCTATAAGCCACAGGTTGGACTCGGCGGGACAAAAAAACTGGCCGGCACATACCGAATTCCCAACGTTCATATCGAAGGCCGCTACGTCTATACTCATTCGCTGCCGTGCGGCCATTGCCGCGCGCCCGGCGATCCGCAAGCCTCATTTGCGGTTGAGTCATTTATGGACATGATCGCGTCCGAGCTGAAGCTCGATCCTTTCCAGTTTCGTTGGATGAACGCGCTCGAAGATGGCGACCTATCGCCGACAGGCGAGCCGTGGAAGGGAATCAATATAAAAGAAACCATGACCGCCGCCGTCGAGAAGAGCGGGTGGGGAAAACCGAAACCGAACAAGCATTACGGCATAGGCATCGCCTTGGCGGAGCGGCCAACGGGGACAGGAGAGTCGAGCGCGGTAGTGATCGTTAATGGCGACGGCAGCGCCAATATCATCTCCGGCGCTTCCGATCCGGGGACGGGGGCTCGCACTATCCTCTGCCAGATCGTCGCCGAAGTGCTGAAGCTCCCAATGGCACAGGTCACCATCAATCTCGTTGATACCGACTCCGCGCCCTACGATCAGGGAGCGGGCGGCGGCCGAACCACCTTTGTCGCCGGCCAAGCGGCATTCCGCGCCGCCACGCAGGTAAGAAAAGAGCTTGTTGCAAGCGCAGCAAAGCTTTTGAAGTGTCCGCCGGAACAGGCCGAGGAACTGATCGATGGTAGAGACGGTTCGCTCTTCTTAAAGTCGGATCCCGCCAAGAAGATCTCTTACGCTCAGGCCGTGCGGGCGACTGGCAAGTCCCAGTTCATGGCTGAGGAGACTTTCTCTTGCCATGAGATGGAAGATACCTGCTTCGCGACGCATATCGCCGAGGTGGAGGTCGATCCAGAAAGGGGCTACGTGCAAGTCAAGCGGATCACGGCTGCGCACGACATCGGTTTTACCATTAATCCGGCAGCGGCCGAAGGGCAAATCGAAGGAGGCATCCTCCAGGGCGTCGGCTTCGCGCTGCTGGAAGAAATGCAGCAAGCAAATGGCAAGGTGATGAACCCGAACCTGGCAGACTACAAGCTTTGTACGGCACGGGAGGCGCCAGAAATTATTTCCTTGCTGATCGAAGGCGCACCCGGCGCGGGTCCCTTTCAAGCAAAATCGATTGGCGAGCTACCTGCCTGCCCGATCGCTCCGGCGGTGGCCAATGCGGTCTTTGATGCCGTCGGAGTTCGCATTACCGATCTTCCAATTACCGGAGAAAAAATTGTCGCAGCCTTAAAAGAATCGGGCTCGCTTCGTGGCAAAA
>JACPFE010000683.1 GCA_016183145.1 Deltaproteobacteria bacterium
GAACCTTGTTTCTTCCGTGGCGGTCCGCGGGATGGGATTAAGCGACTTCGTTCTTACTCGCTCATGCCTTCCGCCGCAAGCCTCGCGCCTTCTTAGACTCAATCGGCGTAGTGTTCAGGCCGCACGGCGGCGCGTGAAGATTTCTTCTCCGCCTGGTGGCGCTTATCGGCAAGCAGCTTGAGCTTGGCGCGCCGCGAGCGCTTTCTTTTCTGCCGGCGAATTCTCGCAATTTCCTGCTGCTCCGCGGATTCGGCTCCTTTTAACTTCGTTTCGATCTTGTCCAGCAGGATTCTCCGCGCCAAAAAACGATTGAGCGCCTGGGAGCGCTCTTGTTGGCATTTCACTCGGACACCCGTGGGCCCATGGTGCAGCACGACACAGCTAGAAGCCTTGTTGACCTTCTGCCCGCCGGCGCCGGAAGAGCGGACAAATTGTTCCTCGATGTCCTGCTCGCGCACACCCAGAGCCTGCATGCGCTCCAGCAGGGATTTTTCTTTGCCGGGTGAAACTATGTTTAGAGCCATTGGGTAAACTTTAGCATAGTAAGGCTCTCGGAACGAGGACGACAGCGAATAAGACTAACCAAAAGTATTTAAAATTCGGAAACGAAGAAGAGATCGGAAAAACCATGTTTCTCACAAAGGCGCAAAGGCGCCAAGTAAAAAAACTTCGAAGCACGAAATCCGAAATTCGAAACAATTTCAAATGACCAAAATAGGATAAATTCCAAACAGACTTCCGTCGGTTTCGGTGTTTTGGATTTTCCCAATTTGAGATTTATTGGCCTTGGAATTTGTTTCGGATTTCGAAATTCGGATTTAAATCTTTGCGCCTTGGCGTTCCTTCGACTCGGCTCAGGACATGCTTGGCGGGATAAATGTTTTTGGAGTCGTTCTGTTCAACATTTCCAAGGTAAGTATCGCCTAATTCGCGAGACCAGAACGGCAATCCCGTTTTGCGTAGACCCGCCCAAAATGACGATGGACCGACTCGAACGGCTTGGACCATTCCAGCCGGCAGGCAATCGGCTTCTGACCGCAGTGGTGTAGCTAAGTTCTACAATATTTGAAATAATCATCACATGGGAAACAAGATCGCCGATATTGGCAGAATGAAAAGCATGATCGATAGCGAGAATCGGCTAAGAGTCGGCGGCTTTAAAAAGACGGCGAAACTAGGTACCGAGACAAATCCGGCAGTTGTGCATGTGCGAACAGAAGCGAGACTCAAAGAAGTCAGCGCCCTGTTTAATGAAAGGGGTTGGAAATACAAGGTCGGACTGGAACCGGACAAGCCGGAGGATATCACCGCGCTCGAACGTCTATTGAATCCACCAAAGCCAAAGAGAGTCGAAAAGAGACTTGGACGCAATGAGCCCTGCTCATGTGGAAGCGGGAAAAAGTACAAAATCTGCTGTGGTGAGTAATGCAGTGGCGTGAGGAGTTGAGGCGGCAATAATCGATAGGAAAGCGTGGGCGGTTCCGCGCGCCCTATCAAACACGATCATAAGGAGCGGTGACCGGCATTCGTGTTGAGTTATCGAGAAGGAAACTTAAACTGACTCGGAAGAAAACCAAGGACCCCTGTCCGATTTGCTATTTGACCCGGCCGCTCTGTATCTGCGACTCGATACCGACGCTCGACTTAAACACCAGGGTTTGTCTTATCGTTCACGTGAATGAGCTGAAGCGAAGCAGCAACACCGGCCGGCTCGCGCTAAGAGCGCTCGTCAATAGCGAGATGCGGGTGCGGGGGGATACAAGAGAAGCGCTCGATCTGAGAGATCTGTTAACCCATCGGTATCGAACCTTTTTGTTCTACCCCGCCGTCGATGCCGTGGAATTGAATCACGAGCTCGTCGCGCAAACTCGGACGCCGATTCAACTCATCGTTCCCGACGGGACCTGGCGGCAGGCGCGCAAAGTTCATTCCCGCCATCATGAATTGAAAGATGTACCGAGGGTGAAGATCAGCACCCCGGACAGTTCGAAGTTTCATCTGCGCGCCCAACATCGACCGGAAGGGATGGCCACCTTGCAAGCCATAGCGCATGGTCTTGGCGTGATTGAAGGCGATCTCGTGAAGGAGCAGTTGATGAAACTCTATGATGCCAAGGTTGAGCGAACGCTAATCGGGCGCGGCCTGTTGCGCGGCGGCGTAGGTTTCGAGTTGGAGGAAACAAGATGAGCTTGACCGCCTATAACCACGTTCCTCTTCCTTTTTTTATGTACGGTACGGCTTGGAAAAAAGAGGCCACGAACCAACTGGTGCAATTAGCCGTGGCGTCGGGCTTCACGGCCATCGACACGGCCAATCAACTGATCCATTACCAGGAAGCTCTGGTGGGTGAGGCCTTACGGGCGCTCGCAAAGAAAGGCATCAAACGAGGCGCCCTGTTTCTCCAAACCAAGTTTACTTCGGTCGATGGCCAAGGCGGCCGAGCTCCATACGATGCCTCGGCCGATCTCACCACCCAGGTAAGACAGTCCTTTGACAGCTCGTTGGTCCATCTAGGCACCGACTACGTCGACTCCTACGTCTTACACGCGCCCATTTCGCGGCGCGGCTTGGGCGAAGCCGATTGGGAAGTATGGGCGGCCATGGAAGGACTCTATCAATCAGGGAAAACCAAAATGATCGGCGTCAGTAATATCACTGCCGGACAACTCGCACACCTATGTGAACAGGCAAATCATAAACCCATGGTGGTGCAGAACCGTTGTTTTGCCGCCCTCGACTGGGACCAAGAGGTCAGGGAGATTTGCCAAGCGAATGGCATCATCTATCAAGGTTTTTCCCTGTTAACCGCCAATAGAGAAGTCCTTGCCGATCGAGAAATTCAAGCGATCGCCAAACGGTTAGCTACGGGCCCCGCTCAAATCATCTTTCGCTTTGCCATGCAAGTCGGCATGCTCCCATTGACCGGAACCACGAGCCAACAACATATGAAAGAAGACCTCCAGGCCGAACAGCTGGCGCTCTCCAGCGAAGAGATCCAGCGGATTGAATCGATCGCACTGTAAAAAGAAAACCCCGCACCGGTTCCTTTCGTCAACCCGCGGCAGCGGGACAATGTCCCGATAAAATCGGATTTACGCCATTTTTCTCCTGGTCATGGTTCCAAAATGGTTTTTACAGATTCCACGCCACGTTGACACCGTGGCGGTTCATCAAATACTGTGCACTGACGGGTTGATACCGCCGACTTGAGAAAGGCAAGCCCTCTTACAGAGTCGGCAAGAAAATCCGTACTTGTAGCAGTCGGCTGATCGAAACGAGGAAGGAAACAAAAACATGGCAGAGAAAGCACTCGTGTTGCAGGGTGGAAAACTGATCGACGGCACCGGCCGGCCGCCGGTGGAGAATGCCGTCATTGTTATTCAGAACGGCAGATTCCAAGCGGTGGGTAGGGACGGCGAAGTCGCTATTCCCGCCGACGCGCAGGTGATTGACGTCAAGGGCAAAACCGTTCTGCCAGGCTTCATCGACGGCCACGGCCACCTGGAGGATTTCCACGGCGAGCTTTATCTCCATCTGGGGATTACCACCTGCGCCTCCATCGAGCTTTACCAGGACGGCCCGTGGACCCTGGCGCAAAAACAGGGCACCGCTCTGGGCAAAATTCGCGGGCCGCGGATTTGGATGTCGGGCCGGGCGATCGGCGCCGTCGGCACCGGGCACGATGCCTTCGGCTCGCGCACAGCTCGCGACAACATTATCGTCACGACGCCGGAAGAGGTGCGCAGAGCGGTGCAGCGGAAAAAGGAACTCGGCTGCGAGATCCTCAAGGTCAATGAATTTCTTTCTTTGGACCTGCTGAAAGTCGCCGTCGACGAAGCGCATGGGCTGCACATGCCGGTGGCCGCCCATAGCTGGGACGTCGTCGGCTCCGTCAACGCGGGCGTCGACTCAATCGAGCATATCTGGTCGGTGGGCTACAGCTCCATCCCCTATGCTCCCGCCAGGCGCAAGCTCGCCGAAGATCGGCTCGGCGGCGTGATCGATCAGGAGCTCGCCGGCGCTTATTACCAGACAGAAAATTACGACGCGGTGATCGGCGCGATGGTGGAGCACCAGGTCGCCTGGACTCCGACCATCGCCAAGTGGCTGCGTCCCCTCTCGCCGAGCGCCAGCCGGTTCAGAGAAAGAGAAAACCAAATCTTGAACAACCCCAACGCCCATCTCCCCTCTGCGGTCCGGACGGTGACTGACAACGCCTATGACAAGTTGCTCAAGCGCTACAAGCCCGCGCAACTCGACCAAGCCAAGATCGGCTACGAAAAAGCCATCGAATTCATCCGGCGTTTTGTCCGGGCCGGCGGCATTTTGAAAGAAGGTTCCGATCCCCCGCGCGGCATGGCGGCCTTGCTGATGCATCAGGCGTTAGTGATGGACGTGGAGGCGGGCGTGCCGCCGATGACGGCGATCCAAGCCGCCACGCTCAACGTGGCCAAGACTTTCAAGAAAGACAAAGACTACGGCAGCGTCGAGCCCGGCAAGGTCGCAGACCTCTCCGTCGTCGAGGGTGACCCGCTGCAAGACATCTGGATGACGCAAAACGTCAAGATGGTCATCATGGACGGGAAGGTCATCGATATCGCATTTACAAAATACAAAAATCCGATTCCGTCATTTTATTCTTACCAGAGCTTGCCGCTAGACCTCGAAATAACGCCGCTCTTTCTCATCGAGGGCTCCGGCCCCACGACATTGAAGGTACGAGGGCAGGGCGGCATGTGGCCGTTCCATCAAGTCATGTTGAACGGCAAGCCACTTCCGACCAGTTTCGTTTCGAAAGACGAGCTCAAGGCGATCATTCCACCCGAGGCGATTCCAACGGCAGGCACCTACATCGTCACGCTCAAGTGTGAAGGAGAATCGTTCCCCGAATCCCATCGCGCCCATCTCGTGGTGGGCTTTAAGCCATAGCGCTGTTCTCCTCGAAGGCAAAATTAGTACTGTGTCCCCGGAAGTCCGAGAATGCTTAGGCAACTTCTTTGTACTCAGGGTTGTCGAGCCGGTGAAGAACTTCATCAGCGAAGTTTGCCGCTGAACGTTGGTTTGGTGATGGCGGATCGCTTGGAATATAGTCCCCATGTCCTGAATTCCTCTCGTCTGGAATTTGCCAATGGTAGACCTGCTCCGGAATCGAATCATCACTAGACGGCCTTGGCCCGTGGTAACCGAGAGCCAGTCCAACATCGTCCTTCCAGAAGAAGAAAAAAGCCTGCAAGAAATCGCCAACGGGATAAGCGAGTTTCAATACCAAATCTTCATGCGATGCGAGCACAGCCACACGTTCCGCTGTAGCCACGCCAAGTCTATAGTCATCGGGGTTGGCCAAACTAAAATCGTCAATCGCTGCTGCCATCAAACAAATTTGACGAATGGGATAACTATCGCCAAGCAACCGATTAACGGCACCCATGACGACCCGCGCACCCAAACTGTGGGAAACAAAATTAAGTTCCGTTCCAGGTCTAACTACACGATCAATAAATCGCGCCAACTCTGCCGCAGAATCATCTGCGTCATTACCTTCTAAGGGGTAGCTGATGGCGCGGACCCAGTGATCACCCGGCCATAAAACCGCAACCATCGCCCCGTCAGAAGCGGCCGGCAAACGACCGGCCAGTTGTAACAAAGACTTCCTACCATCCGGGCGATTAACGTTAAAACCGTGTAGCAAGAATGTAATCTTCGACTCCCGACGAAGATCATCCTCGACGCCGAGAGGTATACCATCAATGCGCATGATCCGCCCCGGTACGACCGGACCACCGATATCCGCGCCACGAAAGTCTAGAATGTAGTTCATGGTTTCAAGCGAATGGCTTTGCTGGCAGACTGGAGAGCGCTTACTAAATCTTTCGCTACTGGCGCCAGAGGAACCGCTGCAATTCCTACTAATATCGCCTGAAACATATAGCCCTCGCCAAGAAACGCGCCCACAGCCACCGCGATCAAAATGGCGAACATTGAGGCGGTTACTCGGGTTGCGCCCACATAGCGACTTTTCGCGAGCATTAATGCAGCATCAATTCTTGTGTCGACGGCCAACTCAAATCTGCCGAGAACGTTGCGCAGCTCTGCCGACAGTTCCTGTCCTTCTTCTACCTGTCGTGCGGCTTCCGTGAGTCGCTCGCCATCGATCATTCCCAAAAATCTGGCTGCCTGGTTCGCATTTGCCACTGTAAGCCCGACACGCATGCCTTGGCGAATCACTCTCGTGAGATCACGCTGATCGCCTCGATATTGGGCTCGTAGAAGGGTTTGGAAATCCGGCCCATAAGCCGTGCGCAAGAGTTCAATGATGGGACCTAAAACCTTAAGAATCGCGCGGAAACCGGCCTCCCCAAGTCGCGTCCACTTGAGCGCCTCGACGATTCCAAACGCGGCAGTTCCGAGCGCGCCCGTTGCTAGGATTATCGTTCCAAGATTTTCCATTGGTTACCTCTATCGCCGCCCTGTTGTCTCGCGCGAGTACCCATGCGCAAGCCGAAGTGCCTCCGTCGCAACTGGACTCCTTCAAGGATGAGAGTGACTCGTTTCTTGCGCCGGTCGCGGCCATCGGTAGCATCGTAGATCGCATTTATTTATTTCCAACGCTATCGCCCCGACGTAACCGTCGCACGGATTTAGCTCGCTTAAGTGCCAGCCGGGAAGCGTGTTTTTCACCTGGACTCGATCCTTCGACTCGAGCCCCGGCCTTGGCCCGGGGCTCTGGCTCAGGATTCCGCCCCCCGGGCCTACTGGAAGGTGCCACGGGTTTGCCCGTGGGGCTCCACCTTCGCCGCCAAAAAGGATTTCAACTTCGTCCAGCTCACCGGACAGCCCAACGCCCTTGGCTTTTAAGAATGCCTCTTTGCTGGTCCAGCACTGGTAAAATGCCCGCCGTTGCAAATCCTCCGGCAGCGCGCGGATCGCGCTCACTTCCCTGGTCGTAAAGTATCGCTCAGCGACCTCGGCAAACGCAAATTCTTTTTTTATGTGCTCGACATCAACCCCGATCTCTCGTTCACGGGTCACGGCGATGAGCGCGACCTCGAAAGAATGGGAGAGATTAAATTCCAGGCTGTCTTTACTGAAGTTCGGCGCCAAGCGCGGCTTGCCGCGGCGACCGATTTCGAACTCCAAGTCGCCGGGAGCAACGTTCAAATAACCCGCCAGGATCGACCGCAGCGCGGCATGGGTGACCGTGTACAACCGGCGATCTTTTTCGAACTTGAATTTTGCCGCTCGTTCCCGCTCCGCCGAAGACAGGAGAGTTTCAAGGCGGGACGCGCGGACCACCGCGTCATTCGCTTCGACCAGCCAGACATGTGCTTCGTTTGGTTCT
Organism: Deltaproteobacteria bacterium; assembly: GCA_016183145.1. Taxonomy (GTDB): domain Bacteria; phylum Desulfobacterota; class Binatia; order UBA9968; family UBA9968; genus JACPFE01. Next base: position 7,340 of record JACPFE010000683.1, read on the forward strand.
AAAGTGAGAGTTGGAGGGGGAAACGGCCAGGCTAGGCTAGCTGGGCCGGAGTCTCGCATCATCGTTAAACCTGCCTCGCTGCTTCTCGTACAGCCAGGTTAACCGCACCTGACGCCGAGACGCTAAGTGACGGGCAAGGCCTGTCATCCCGAGCGGTACGCGAGGGATCTAACAAGGTGATTTCTCGCTCTGCTCGAAACAAGGATTTCTCCCGGAGTTTACCCTGAGCTTGCCGAAGGGGTCGAAATGACAATGTTCCCCTATGCGCTTTTGCGTCCCTTCGACGAAGCTCAGGGCATGCTTTGCGAGAGACATTCCGAGACCGACCGGTGCGCGAAGCGCACCCTACGAAAACCTTCGTGTACTTCGTGCCTCCTTTGAAAATACTCGTTTGGGGATGAGAACCAAGAGACCCGCCTGGGTTCCGTCATACCCGCGAAAGCGGGTATCCAGGCTAATTCGGCGCAACAAACCTGGATTCCC
>JACPFE010000684.1 GCA_016183145.1 Deltaproteobacteria bacterium
GAATGCTGTGCCCGGTGGATATGTCCGGCTTCTCTTTAGACGCGCTTCGACTGGCGGTCAAGCTGGCGGGAGCCAGCGATGCTACGCTCGACCTACTGCACGTGATCGAGGATCCCTTGGACGAGCTCTACATGTCGGCGCTTACCCAGATCGACCCCGCTCTCTTTGAAACGTACAAGAGCGAGCCAAAGAGACGCGCCAAATTCAGGCGGACGACCGAGGAACATGCGGAAGTCTTGCTGAAACAGTTTTGCCGCGAGCATGTCCAGCCGTTGAACCAGGTACGCTACCATGTTCGCAGCGGCGATCCCTTGGAATGGATTCTCGAAGTCGCGGAGGATTGCATGAGCGATCTCATCGTCCTCGCCACTCATGGCCGCACCGGCGTTAAGCGGTTACTGATCGGCAATGTCGCGGAAAAGGTCGTGCGCCACGCTCCCTGTCCGGTGCTGACCGTTAAACCGCGCATTCCCGGCAATCCGGCCGCGCCGCTTCTTCGATAAACGAGAGCGTTTGTCCCGCGCGCGAGCCGTAACGATACACGGTCACGCCTTTCAAATGCAGGCGACGCGCTTGCAGAAAAACTTCCCGCACCGCGCTTCTGGGCGCGTCCTTCGGCAGGTTGACGGTCTTCGACACCGCCGCGTCCACATGGTTTTGAAAGGCCGCCTGCATGCGCAGATGCCATTCGGGCGCGATTTCAAGAGCGATGGGAAAACGGCGGCGCAGCTCCGGGGGCAAATTCGGCGCATGACTGAGCGAGCCGTGGCGCAGAACCGCGTCTCGTGCTGCGGCGTTCTGATCCAGCCGGTCGAGCTCCGCCGCCACTAAAGGATTGAGTTCGGTAAGCACGCGGCCGTCGAGCACACGGCGCGCCAGCGCCAGCGCAAAGAACGGCTCGATGGCAGACGAGGTTCCGGCGATCAAGCTGATCGTGCCGGTGGGCGCCACGCAGGTGAGGGCGGCGTTGCGCAGCGCGGTAAATCCGCGGCCCGGCCAAACGCTGTCGGCGAAGCCCGGAAAGGAGCCGCGCTTTGCGCCGAGCATCGCTGAAGCGGCCCAGGCCTCGGCGGTGAGAAACTTGGCGATCTTTTCGCCGAGAATGAGGGCCTGCTCCGAGTCGTAGGGGATGCCGATGCGCGCGAAGAGCTCGGCCAATCCCATGACGCCGAGGCCGATTTTGCGCGTGCGCCGGGTGGCGTTTTCGATGGCCGCGAACGGATAATGGTTCGCCTCGATGACGTTGTCGAGAAACACTACCGTGTCAGCGATGGCGCCCGCGAATCGCGTCCAGTCGATACCGCTTTCGGTGGCGAAGGCGGCGAGGTTGAGCGATCCCAGGGTACAGGATTCGTAGGGCAGCAGCGGTTGCTCCCCGCAGGGATTGGTCGTTTCGATAGGCCCTAGCCCTGGGGTTGGATTGTGACGGTTGATTTCGTCGAGGAACAAGAGGCCCGGATCGCCGCTTGTCCACGCGGCATCGACGATGCGCGCGAAGAGCTCCTGCGCATCGACGCAGCGCGCGACTTGGCCGCTGCGCGGGTTACGCAGTGCAAAGCGGTTGCCGCGGTCAAGCGCGGCGAAGAATTCTTCGGTGATGCCTACCGACAGGTTGAAATTCTCCAGCCGCCCTGGCTGTTTCTTGGCGTCGATAAACGCTTCGATGTCGGGATGATCGACACGGAGCACAGCCATGTTAGCGCCGCGCCGCCGGCCGCCCTGCCGGATGATCGCGGTGGTGTGGTCGAAGAGGTCCATGAATGAGAGCGGACCGGAGGTAATGCCGCCGGTGGAGCGGACGCGATCGTCGCGCGGGCGCAGGCGGCTGAAAGAAAAGCCGGTGCCGCCGCCGCTCTGGTGGATGCGCGCCATCCGGCTCATCGCCTTGAAGATCGAATCCAGATCATCTTCGATGGGTAGCACGAAGCAGGCGGCCAATTGCCCGCCCGGCAAGCCGGCATTCATCAGGGTCGGAGAATTGGGAAGAAATTCGCGCCGCTGCATGCGCTCGAGGAAGCGCGCTTCCCAGAATCCGGCGTCGTCGCCGAAAAGCCGCGCCGGCGCCGCCACCGCGCGCGCGGCGCGCTCCAGCATCCCATCGGGCGTCTCGACGATCTCGCCCGCGTCGTCACGGCGCAGATAGCGCTCGCTAAGGATCGCCAAAGCGTTCTCGGAAAAAGCCGGATTCATCGCGCCCCCGTTTTAGCGGTCTATTGAACCTTCGCCTCAAGTCATTCACATTCGAAAACAACGCAATATCAGTGCCCGTAGCTGGTGGGCGGGGGATTGTAAAAACCGCGCGTTCTCGGACGTGGAGAACCAAAATCGCGGCTGTGCGCTTGAGGAGTTGGCAATCCTGCGAAGCGCGGCGGCCAATATTTGCAAGTGTGCGAACGATCTTGGGGCGCATGCAGGTCAATAGATCGTCCGCACGGAATCAGCCTATGGCTCACGCTTTGCTTTGTTACCGGGTCGAAGGTTTTTCCCGGGAGGAGGAATCTATGGATCGATCCAAACGCTGGTCGAGATGGTGGCGCAAATTTCTCGGCTTATCCCCGGACGGCTATCACAAAGCCGTGGAGATCTTGCGGCAGCGTTATATCGATGAAAGCCGGCATGTAACGCGCTTTAGTTTCGCGAAAAGCTGCTGAGCATCGCAGCGGAAGAAGCGAAACACGTGGAATGGATCGCCGAGAAGATTAGAACCTTTGGTGGCAAGTTGCCCGAGGTGCCCGAAGTCGCGGCCGAGGAAAAGAATAGTTGGCAATATTTGATGGCGGATATGGAAGCCGAACGGCGCTGCGCTGACGAACTATTGGACCAGATCAGGGAGATTCAGCCCGAGCTTCCGGGAGTCGGCGAAGTCTTGGAGCGCATCTACGAAGAGGGGAAAAAACATCGCAGGGAAATCCGCGAGATGCTGATGAGAAGCGATCCCCAGGCGCTCTGGCCGGCCTAGCTTCGCCGGTCGCGCGCGTGAAGATTAGACGGAAACTTTTCGCTCGAC
>JACPFE010000679.1 GCA_016183145.1 Deltaproteobacteria bacterium
CGACATGTCGAGGCGCACCACGTTGTTTTCATCGTCGAACAGGAACTCAGCCAAGGCCCGCCCGAGTTCGGTCTTGCCGACCCCGCTGGGACCCAAAAAAATAAACGAGCCGATGGGCCGTTTGGGGTCCTTGAGCCCCGAGCGGGCACGCACGACGGCGTCGGCGACCGCATCCACGGCTTCTTCCTGCCCAACGATGCGTTTGTGCAGGTGGTCAGGCAAGTGAAGGAGCTTCTCTTTCTCGCCCTCCAACAATTTGGCCACCGGTATGCCCGTCCAGCGGGAAACCACGGCGGCGATATCGTCCTCATCGACTTCTTGTTTAAGCAGTTGCATGCCGCCGCGCTCGCTGAGTTTCTGCTCCTCGGCGGCTAATTCACGCTCGAGTTGGGCCAGCTTGCCGTACTTAAGCTCCGCCATGCGGTTGAGGTCGTATTCCCGCTGCGCCTGTTCCATGGCGACCCGGTTCTGCTCGATTTCCTGCTTGAGGCCATGCAGCCGGTCGATGGCCTGCTTTTCGACTTCCCAACGCGCCCGCAGTTGTGTCTGCTCGGCTTTCAGCCCGGCCAGTTCGCTCTCCAGCTTTACCAGCCGCTCGCGCGAAGGAAGATCGGTTTCCTTGCGCAGCGCTTCCCGTTCGATTTCCAGTTGCATGACCCGGCGCGAAACCTCGTCGAGCTCCGTCGGCATCGAGTCGATCTCGGTGCGCAGCTTGGCCGCCGCCTCGTCGACGAGATCGATCGCCTTGTCGGGGAGAAAACGGTCGCTGATGTAACGATGGGAAAGCACGGCAGCGGTGACCAGGGCCGCGTCCTTTATGCGCACCCCATGGTGCACCTCGTAACGCTCCTTGAGGCCGCGCAGGATTGAGATCGTCTCCTCGACGTTGGGTTGATCCACCAACACCGGCTGGAAGCGGCGTTCCAGCGCGCGGTCCTTCTCGACGTATTTGCGGTACTCATCCAAGGTGGTCGCGCCGATGCAGTGCAGCTCGCCGCGCGCCAGCATCGGCTTGAGCAAATTGGAGGCGTCCATGGCGCCTTCCGCCGCGCCGGCGCCGACCACGGTATGAAGCTCGTCGATGAACAGGATCACCTCGCCTTGCGACTCTTGCACTTCTTTTAGAACGGCCTTGAGCCGTTCTTCGAATTCACCGCGGAACTTGGCGCCTGCGATCAGCGCGCCCATATCCAAGACGATTAAACGCCGGTTCTTGAGACTCTCCGGCACGTCGCCGCGCACGATGCGCTGGGCCAATCCTTCGACGATCGCGGTTTTGCCGACTCCAGGATCGCCGATGAGCACGGGATTATTCTTCGTGCGGCGGGATAGCACTTGAACGATGCGCCGGATCTCGTCGTCGCGACCGATGACCGGATCGAGTTTGCCTTGACCCGCGAGTTTGGTCAGATCGCGTCCGTAGCGCTCCAGGGCTTGGTAGGTGGCCTCGGGCGTGGGCGAGGTGACCCGCTGGCTGCCGCGCACTTTCTTGATCGCGTTCATGAGTCGCTCGCGGGTCAATCCGACGGCGCGCAGCAACCGGCCGACCGCGCCGCGTTCGTCAGCGAGCATGGCGAGCAGCAGATGCTCGACGCTGACGTACTCGTCTGTGAGCGTCTTGGCCTCGTCTTCGGCCTGCGCGAGTAGACGCGCGAGCCGCTGGGTGAAATAGACCTGCTGGGCCTCCATGCCGGGCCCGGAGACTTGCGGTAATCGGCTTAGCTCCTCCTCGACATTTTCTCGCAAGGCGCTCGGGGCTACGCCAGCGGCGGCGATAAATCCGGCCGCCAGTCCGCCGGTCTCTTCCAACAATGCCGCTAACAGGTGGACGACATCGATGCCTTGGTGATTATTCCGTATCGCCAGGGCCTGAGCCCGCCGGATCGCCTCTTGCGACTGTTCGGTTAAACGGTTGAGATCCATCATCCTGTGGTCTTCCTTTTATGTTGCAAGTCCCGGGCTTCTCATAAGTGAACAAACGATCGCGTTGGTTTCCTATGCTTGCAAACGATGCACCATTAAAAATATTTCCGCCGCAAGTTACCTGGTCGACCCCTGGATATTTTCAAGTCATTCTTCCCCACCGTAGGCTTACTTAGGCCGACGCCCAATTGAAAGTCGCATAATTTATACCAATGAGGATCTCTGCCCGGCTAAATCATCAGCCTCCTCCGCATGGCATGCGCTTTGCCATATCCCGGAAATAGATGCTCGTTTTTCGGGGGTGCGATCATGAACAAAGAACTCTTGGATTCGATGACGGGGCTTCTGCGCTGCCAGCGTAAGACTTATTTGGAAGAATTCAGAAAAGCCGAAAAAGACCTAGAGTCCATTGCCGAGGAACGCGAAAGCGAGCTGGAAGAGCATGCTCAGGAAGAGCAGTCAGCCCGGCTGCTGACTCGATTGGATAACCGGACACTCGAGGCGGTTCGAGAAATCGACGCCGCCCTTGAGCGGATTCTTAAGGGCGCCTACGGCAAGTGTGAACGCTGCCGGAACGCCATTTCGATTGCTCGCCTGCGCGCGCTCCCGGCAACCCGCTTCTGTAAGCGCTGCGCCGGGCGTAGCGAGCGCCGGCCGGTCGCCGCCAGCGGGGCGCCCGAGACCGTAACCGCCGTTTCCGTTCCGCCAGATCTCAGCCTGCTAGACGACCGCGAGCTGGCCGAGGCTATTCTGGAGCATTTAAAGGAAGACGGCCGCATCGACATGGAAGAGTTGCGGGTGCTCACCCGAAAGGGCGTGGTTTACCTCACGGGCGCGCTACCCAGCGAAGCGGAGCATCAGATCCTGTTGCAGACTTTGACCGACGTGCTCGGCTTTAAAGAGATCGTTGACCATATCGAGATCGAAGAACTGCTCTGGGAAAACGACCGGCGCACAAGAGAGAAGCCGCCGGAGGAGCAGCCGAGCTGGGAAGACTCCGCCGGGACCGAAGACGTTGTTGAGAGTCATGAAGAGGGCAAGGAATTTGTCGCACCGGCGAAACCGACGCCCGAAGAACAGTGAGAGTGTGTGAAAAAAATGACTCGCCCTTCGACTAAGCTCAGGGCGAACGGAAATTACGTAACATTGACCAGTTTCCGTTCTGCTGAGCTAGTCGAAGCATGAGGCTCTCGAAGCATGAACGGATTTTCTCACACACTCTGAGCGCCATTCGGCGGCGCAAGACGGCCATGGAACACAACGCAAGCGACAAGCATCTCAACCCGCGCATCGCGCGCCGCCTTGAAGAAGTAGCGC
>JACPFE010000680.1 GCA_016183145.1 Deltaproteobacteria bacterium
CCCCGCCTCTTGAGGCGGGCACAATTAAATGGGGTTTCCAAAGGGGGCGAGCATTCCCTTTGGTCGCGAGCGGGGTTCAAACCCCGCTCGCGAATTCACTTGGTTAGCTTCTGTGCAATCATCGTGTCGTTGGCTTTTTCTTCGGCGAGCTTGGCTGCGACCCGCCTGGACAGCCTCACCGTCGGTTACTCGTCCTTCTCCGGTGCCTATGGGCCGTTGTGGGTCGCGGTCGAAGAGCAGCTAGGAAAAAAATATAATCTCGACCTCAAAGCGATCTATGCCGGCAGGGTGCGGCCGCAGCAGCTCTTGGCGAGCGGCGAAGTTCCTTTCGTAATCGCCACCGGGACGGGAGCTTTGACTTCACATATTCTCGGCGTGAAGGATCAAGTCATTGTCCTTACCTTCATCAATAAAGTCGGCTCCGGCATCTTCACGAAGCCGGACATTAAGAGCGCGGAAGAGCTGCGGGGAAAAACTATCGCCACCGGCCGGCCCGGCGCGTTTGCCGACACGATGGTTCGCTATGTATTGCGCGCCAAGCTGAATCTCACGCCCGATCGCGACGTGAAACTGTTGCCCATGGGAGAGGCGGCTCTAACCTTTCCCGCTCTTGAAAAAGGCATTGTCGAGGCTGCGTCGCTGACGATTCCCTTCACCCTGATCGCGAAAAAAATGGGCTACCGGGAATTGATCGACTACGACCGGGCCGGCGTGGTCTATCCTTATAACACCGTGACCACGCTCAGACAGACGCCCGGTAAGAATCCCGAGTTGACGGAGCGATTTTTGAAGACCATGATCGAGGGAATTCATGTCTTCAAGACCAACAAACAGCGCAGCGTGGCGGTTCTCAAAAAATACATGCGCGGCGCCGCTGACGATGTACTCGACGACACCTATGAATACACCAAGGCCGGACTCGAAGAGGTGCCGATCCCGTCGTTGGAGATCATCAAGGCCGCGTTGGATATTCTTTCGTACCAGTACCCGCAGGCGAAACAAACCGATCCCAATCCGCTCATCGATCCTTCGTTCGTGCGGCGCATCGAGCAAAGCGGATTCATTCGGGCGCTTTACAAGAAGTAAGGAGTGATGGGTGAGGAGTCAGGGGTAAGGGATCAGGGGTAAACGGTAAGGGGTAAGGACTGCGGAGTAAAGGGAAATGCTCGAGGGAAAACTGAGAATTGCGCCGACCTGTTATCACGTGCTGCACCAGGTGCCGGTGATGACGGCGCATGAGATGAACTTCTTTTACGACGAAGGGTTGAAGAGTGCGGACGGCTCACCTGCGTACGAGATTCTGCATGATTCGATGGTGCCCTTCGGGCTAGAAAAACTGGGCATCTCGCAAGCGATGAAAGAAAAGTCGGTGGATATCGCGCTGGACGTGCAGTCGCGGACGGTTTTTTACCAGCGCGCGCGGGGCGCCGACCTTTACATCATCTCGGGCTGGCGCAACCAGCACACTAACCTCTGGATCGGGCCGCCGCACATCAAGTCGCTGAAAGACCTTAAAGGCAAGCGCGTCGGTATCAGCGACTTCAACAGCATTCGCCATTGGGCGATCCAGATTCAATTGAAAAAGGCCTGGCTGGACCTGGAACGCGACATCGAGTGGGTGAGGATCGGCGTGAACTCGAAGCTCCACGTCGACGCCATTCGGAGCGGCCGGGTCGAGTGCGCGCCGGTGCCGCCCTGGTACGCGGAGGATCTGTTGAAGGAAGGTTGCAACACGCTGGTCTCGCCGGCGGACCAATATCCCGACGGCCGCCCGGAGCGGATCATCGCTGCGACCGGAAGAATTCTCGAAGAGCGGCCCGACCTGGTGAAAAGCTTTCTCAAGGGCATGATCCGCTCCTACTGGTTCGTGCGCGACATGCCGAAGAACTACGAGTACATCACCAATCTCGAAAAGCGTCTGCGCCTTTTGAGCCCGGACCCGGAGGAGCGTATCGTCACCCATGAGCCGCGCACGATACGCGATCTCGAAGCGATGCCGTTTCCCCTCGACGGCAGAGCGACCGGCTTTGAAGACATGCTCAAAGAAGAGGAGCGGCTCGGCGAGCTTAACTACGAGGTGCCGCCGATCAAGGATGTCTGCGCGCAGGATTTGGTCGCGGAGGCATTCAAGGAGCTGCGGGCGCGGAAAGAGTTGGAAGGAGAATATCACCGAGTGAAAAAAATTGCCGACCGTTGGGGTTATTAGCCCTCAATGCCGGCGTCAACGTCCTATGAAGACTGTATCGTCATGCCCGCGAAAGCGGGCATCCAGGTTCAGACGGAATTACGAGCGCAAAATCTGGATTCCCGCGTGCGCGGGAATGACGGAAAAGAGAGAGCAATGATAAAAAAAGCGAACCTCTGGAACTCTATCCGTCTCATCTTCGTCCTCTCCTTCCTATCGAATCTTATGTGGGCTTCGCCCCTCGGCGCGCAGCCTGCTAAGAATTTTTTCGAGGGCAAGACGATCGCGTTTCTGGTTGGCTCTTCGGCGGGCGGCGGGACGGATCTGACGGCGCGGTTGATCGCGCGCCATCTGGAGCGCCACATGCCCGGCAAGCCGCGCTTCGATATCTACAACAAGCCCGGCGCCGGCGGCATGATCGCCGCCAACGAGCTTTATAACTTGAAAAAACCCGACGGCTTGAGCATCAGCACGCTCAACACCGGCGCTCTGTTCGCCACGGCCGCGGGCAATGAAGCGATCAAGTTCGAGCTGCAAAAGTTTCTCTGGGTCGGCCAGGCTTTCGACGACGCCCAGGTGGTTTATCTCAAGACTTCGACGCCCTTTACCAGCTTCGAGGCGGTGAAGAAGGCGAACCGCGAGGGCAAGCAGCCCAAGATGGGCGCCCAGGCTCTCGATCACACCAGCAACGTGGTGGTGAAGATCGTCGAACAAATCTTCGGTTTGGATTTTCAAGTGATTCCCGGTTATCCCGGCACGCCGCAAATCCTGCTCGATATCGAGCGCGGCGCGCTCGACGGCCGGGCCCAGGGCATCGGCTCTTTGATGGCGACCCGCAAGGAATGGTTAAAGAGCGGCTACATCAAAATGTTGGTCACTTCGAAGAAGCGCCGCGACCCGCGCATCCCGGAAGTGGCGACCATGGAAGAGCTGGCGCCGGCCGGCAGCAAGAGTTTGCTCAACGCTTTGTACGCCGGCCAAAATCTCGCCCGGTCGGTGGTTCTTCCCCCGGCAGTGCCGGCGGATCGGGTCAAGATATGGCGCGATGCGTTCGCGGCAATGATCAAGGATGAAGCGTTCTTGAAAGAAGCCGAAAAGCTCGGACTGGAAGTGGATCTGACTCGCGGCGAAGAGATGAACCGCGACATCGAAGGCACGCTGCGCGACAAGCGGCTGATGGATTTGTACCGCATGATCGCGTCGGCGAAATGAGAGGGGCTATGAAAAAGCATATTGAAGAAGGCAACAGGCAATGGTAGGGGCGGACCGGCGCCTGCCCTGAGCGAAGTCGAAGGGTGTCCGCCCGTTCGGAGGGCCGACACGCAGGTCGGCCCCTACATTGAAAGCGCCGATTGACAATATTTTATGTCTCCTCTACAAAGAATCACGTGAATTTGGAACGTGCTCAATCCTCGTTGCAAGCAGCGCGCTTGTGCCTACAGGAGCGACTCTTCGACTCTGCCGCGAGTCGGGCGTATTTTGCAATGTTCATGATCGCTATCTGTGCTCTCGAAAGCCGCGGGATCAAGCGCAGTGAATGGACTCACAAAGGAGTACATAGCGACTTCGTTTTCAATTTTGTCCGGGGCCGAAAGATAGTACCGGCGACTTTCGCTAGCGCACTACCTACTGCGATGGAGATTAGGCACATCGCGGATTACCGACAGTCTGGTGCAAGCCAGCGACAGGCTGAGCGAGTTGTACGGTTGGCTGGTGAATTTTCCGAACGTCTTTCCAAGGAGATGCTCAATGCCTCGAACCCCTAAAACACCTAGCCGGCAAGATCTCCTGGAAACCAAGATCTCTGAGCTCACCGCGCTCATCAAAGAGCTATCCCCGCAAGCGCGCGTGGAAATTTCCTTCGAGCGTAACGAGGATGAGGACGCGCATATCCACGTCTATCCACCATCTGCGATTGACCCTGAAGAGATTGCCCAGATCGAGCAAACTATGGGGGAACGCTGTAATGACATTCTCCTAGAGACGGGGCTCTTTCTTATTGGCGCTGTTTGCGACAGCTGACGCTGCCATTTCCACTGCGGAACAAAAGGGCATGGTAAGCTCCTCCCGTTTTGAATTCAGCAGTTGTTTCAAGATCACCCTAGAAGTTTTGGTCTGCGGGGCCGCTTGCTGATTTTCGATTGGAGGAATAGAGCATGAACAAAAGACATTGGATGCGATGGGTAGTTTCTTCGTCCGACAATCTAAAATCCAAAACCTGTCCTGAGCTTTGCCGAAGGATCGAAAATCTAAAATGGGTGGGGCTTGTCGCCCTCGCTCTTACATTCGCGCTATGTGGGGCTGTGGCTCACGCGCAGCAGGCAGGGAAAATCTTCCGCATTGGTTTCCTCGATTTGAGCACTGCTTCTGGTATGGCGGTGCTCATCGATGCATTCCGGCAAGAGCTGAGCAAGCTTGGTTGGATTGAGGGAAAGAATTTCACCATCGAGTACCGATTTGCAGAGGGGAAAAATGAGCGCCTGCCTGAGCTTGC
>JACPFE010000676.1 GCA_016183145.1 Deltaproteobacteria bacterium
CGAGAGGAATTTGCCGCGTTTCAGTGGCAAGGTGAGATTCCCGATCCGCAGGATGAAGCGACATTTTTGCGTGCTAAGTTAAATCATGATCTGCGCCATGAGGATCGGCACAAAGTTCTCCTAAATTTCTACCGAGAGTTAATACGACTGCGGAGGGACGTCCCGGCGTTGAAGCGACTGGATAAGAAGACCCTAGAGGTCATCGGCAACGAAAGAGAAAAAGTCCTGATCGCGCGGCGCTGGAGCGGCGGCGATGAAGCCTTTGTGATTTTCAACTTCAACGATGCTCAGATGTCGGTGGCTCCTCCCGTTCATGACGGACGCTGGCGCAAGCGGCTCGACTCGGCACAGGAACGATGGCAAGGAGGCGGAAGCTCACTTCCCCGTGAGCTCGACGCAGAGGAGCGCGAGCCGATGCGCGTGAATCCCAAAGCATTCGTCCTTTTCACGCGAGAGAAATAACCGTCGTAGAATGCGAAATTCAGCTTGCGGAATGTAGAATTGATTTGAAATCTGAGTTTCCTCGAGCAATGAGAACGAGTGGGGATAGGATGAAAGTCTGGCCCGGAAACCCTTATCCGCTTGGCGCCACCTGGGACGGCGCAGGCGTAAATTTTTCCCTCTTCACCGAGAACGCGACCGCAGTCGGGCTGTGCCTGTTCGAGTCACCCAAGGGAGAGCGGGAAGCGGCGCGCATTGTTCTCAAGGAACAGACTCACCAGATTTGGCATGCCTATCTGCCGGAGGCCCGCCCCGGCCAGCTTTATGGCTACAGGGTGCGTGGTCCCTACGAGCCCCGGGTTGGTCATCGATTCAACCCGGCCAAGCTTCTCATGGACCCTTATGCTAAGGCCATCGCCGGGTCGATTCAGTGGAGTGATGCGTTGTTTGGCTACGCCGTGGGTCACCCCGACAAGGATCTTTCACTGGATGAAAGGGATAGCGCTGCGGGACTACCGAAGTCGGTCGTTGTTGACCCGGCCTTTAGCTGGGGAAACGACGCCCCGCCGCAAATCCCCTGGCATAAGACGATTATCTACGAGCTACACATCAAGGGGTTCACGGCACGCCACCCAGATGTGCCGGCAGAGCTTCGTGGAACCTATGCCGGCCTGGCCTGCCCGCCCGTCCTCGACTACCTGCATTCGCTAGGCATCACGGCAGTAGAACTCATGCCGGTGCAGCAGTTCGTAGCCGACAAACACTTGAAGGACAGGGGACTCACCAACTACTGGGGATACAACACCATTGGTTTCTTTGCGCCCGACGCGTGCTATTCCAGCAGCGGATTTTTCGGGCAGCAGGTGGCGGAGTTCAAAACCTTAGTGAAGGCGCTTCACCGTGAAGGCATCGAGATCATTCTGGACGTCGTTTACAACCATACCGGCGAGGGCAATCATCTTGGACCCACCCTCTGCTTCCGCGGCATCGACAATGCTTCCTATTACCGATTGGCGCCCGACGACCGGCGCTACTATATGGACTATACGGGTTGCGGCAACACGCTGGACATGACGCATCCGCGGGTCCTCCAACTCATTATGGATAGCCTGCGCTACTGGGTGCTTGAGATGCATGTGGACGGATTTCGCTTCGACCTGGCTTCGGCGTTGGCGCGGGAACTCCACGACGTCGACCGGCTGGGCGCTTTTTTCGATATTTTTCAGCAGGACCCGGTGCTGTCGCAAGTAAAGCTCATTGCGGAGCCTTGGGACTTGGGTCCGGGAGGCTACCAGGTGGGCAACTTTCCCGTCCTTTGGGCTGAATGGAACGCCGCATACCGCGACACGGTGCGCCGCTTTTGGAAGGGAGATCGGGGACAGATACCAGGACTTGGCTTCCGTTTGACCGGCTCAAGTGACTTGTATGCCCGCAACAGTCGGTTGCCCTATGCGAGCATTAACTTCGTGACCGCCCATGACGGATTTACACAGCGCGACCTGGTTAGTTACAACAAGAAACATAATGAAGCCAACAGTGAAGACAATCGCGATGGCCACAATGAAAATTTGAGTTGGAATTGTGGAGTCGAAGGAGACACGGATGATGCCGCAGTGCTCGCCTTGCGCGACCGACAAGTACGAAACTTTTTGGCGACTCTGATTTTGTCTCAGGGGGTGCCGATGCTATTGGCAGGCGACGAGATCGGGCGCACCCAACGGGGAAACAACAACGCCTACTGCCAAGACAACGAGATCTCTTGGTTAGATTGGAATTTGGACCGGTCTCGTCGCGAACTGCTGGAATTTACGAGATTCTTGATCCGGCTGTTTCATCGCCATCCGGTGCTTAGACGGCGCCACTTTTTCCAGGGCCGCAAAATCCGCGGCTCAGAGGTCAAGGACTTGGCCTGGTTCCGTCCAGACGGCAAAGAGATGACAGATGATGATTGGAACAATCCGGAAAGCCGTTGCTTTGGTCTGCGTCTGGCTGGAGATGCGATTGAAGAAGTTGACGCCCGTGGCAACCGTATTATGGATGATACGTTGCTGATCCTCTTGAATGCGCGCCACGAGCCCGTACCCTTCGTTTTGCCCGCGCACAGGCGCAAATTGCTGTGGCGGGTGGCGCTCGATACTAAAGAGCCGGCCGTGAGCCGGGGGCAACGACAGATGCGAGGCGGTGAAACATATGAGCTAGAAGCGCGCTCTCTCGTCTTGCTGCTTCTGCCGAGGAACGGTGAAGCGGAAGGACGGGAAGGAGTCGTCGAACGTGGTCCGCGCCGGTCGCGGCGAAGATCCAAAGGCGCCCCCACAAGTCAGCCCGAGGAAATGGGTTCCGAGCACGATTTGACGGCTATGTCGCAGCACCATGGCCAACGCGCCGTTTAACCGGTTTCTATGCGGATTCCGGTCGCCACATATCGGTTACAATTCACACCTAATTTTGGCTTCTCTCATGCCAAGGCCATACTGCCCTATCTCCGTGACTTCGGCATTACCGACCTTTACGCCTCGCCGATCTTTCAGACCAGAAAAGGTAGTCTGCACGGTTACGACATCGTCGATCCGAACAAGCTGAATTCCGAGCTGGGAACCGTCAAAGAGTTCGAGGCGCTCATGGAGGAGGTTCGGGATCATGAAATGGGATGGATCCAGGATATCGTGCCCAATCATATGGCGTTTGATGGACAAAATTCGATGCTCATGGACGTCCTGGAAAACGGACGCGCTTCTCCTTTCTGCGATTTTTTTGACATCGACTGGAACCATCCTTACGAAAACATGAAGGACAAAGTCTTGGCGCCATTCCTGGGAAACTTCTATGGCGAATGTCTGGAAAACGGAGAAATAAAACTCCACTACGATCAACGGGGTATCGGCATCACCTACTCCGCCCTGAGATTCCCCGCGCACATAGAATCCTACGGCACGGTCTTTACCCATGGGCTTAACAGCCTCAGAAGAAAGCTCCGGGCTCATCATCCGGACTTCGTCAAGCTCCTCGGCGTTCTCTACGCGCTCAAAAACCTCCCGCCGAATGAGGAAAGCAGGGAAAGAGCGGAACAGATCAAGTTTGTGAAGAGCATGTTATGGGAACTCTATAGTTCGAGCGACCAGGTCAGGGAATTCATCGACGCCAACGTGGCCAGGTTCAATGGCACGAAAGGAAATCCTGAAAGCTTCAATCTGCTTGACCAGTTTCTTTCCGAACAACTGTACCGTTTAACTTTCTGGAAGGTGGCGGCGGAAGAACTCAATTACCGAAGATTCTTTAACGTCAACGAACTCATTTCCCTGAGAATGGACGACGAAAAAGTCTTTTACCACACGCACGCGCTCATTTTTAAACTTGTCCGCGAGGGAAAAATCACCGGTCTCAGGATCGACCATATCGACGGGCTGTACGATCCGCTGACCTACTTGAAAAGAATCAGACAGGAGTTGGGAGATATCCACGTGAGCGTGGAGAAAATTCTCGCACTGGACGAAAGCTTGCCAGAGAGCTGGCCGGTTGAGGGAACAACGGGTTACGACTTTTTGAATTACGTGGGCGGTATCTTCTGTAACCGCCGCAATGAAAGAAAATTTACCCGAATTTACGCCCGGCATACCTCCTGTAGGGCTCCGTGCTCGGAAATTATAAGCGAAAAAAAGAGACTTATCATCGGCAGGTATATGGCCGGAGATGTCGAGGATCTTGCTCTGCTTCTCAAGAGTATTTCCAGCCGGGACCGACACGCGGTGGATGTCACGCTCTATGGCCTCAAAAGGGCGTTGGTCGAGGTACTGACCTTTTTTCCGGTTTATCGAAGCTACGTAAACTGTGACACTTTTAGCGACCACGACCGGCTCCTGTTGAAAAAATCCGTCGAGAAGGCCAGAGAAGTCAATCCTGGTCTGCTCCTCGAGATCAATTTTATCGAGCGATTCTTGCTCCTTGAATTTCAACATCACACCGGGGAAGAGGGAAAAAAACAGTGGACGCATTTTGTGATGCGATTCCAACAGCTCACAGGACCTCTGATGGCCAAAGGCTTCGAGGACACGGCCCTTTACGTTTACAACCGGTTGCTGTCGCTCAATAACGTCGGTGGAAACCCGGACAAGTTCGGCATTACGGCAGAAGAGTTTCATCGCTTTAATCGCCGACGGCGAGAGCGCTGGCCTTATTGTATGAACGCAACCGCCACCCACGACACCAAACGCGGAGAAGATGTAATCGCGCGAATCAACGTGATCTCCGAATTGCCGAATGAATGGGAAAGAAGCATCAGAACATGGAGCCTGTTCAACCGGTCTAAGAAAACCAAACTCAAGGGCCTGGAAGCGCCGGACCGTAACGATGAGTACTTTCTCTACCAAACTTTGATCGGCTCCTATCCGTTGAACGAAGACCAGGATGTCGACTTTACGGAGCGATTGAGAGCGTATCTGGTCAAAGCGGTAAGAGAAGCCAAAGTGCATACGGAATGGCTCAAACCGGATATTGCGTACGAGGAGGCCTTTGCTAACTTCGCCGAAGCGATC
>JACPFE010000677.1 GCA_016183145.1 Deltaproteobacteria bacterium
AAATGTCAAACTTTACGAGTCCTCCAGCAAAGCTGGAGGTTTACATCTGATTAATAGATTGACCATAACACAACCTTATCGGATACTCTCTGCCGCAACGAGAGGGGACCAGTCTGCGTCCTCTGATGAGCGCGTGGGCTTTTCGAATGCGAGCTGGTCGCACGCGGTTTTCGGCGACCAGCCCTTGAAAGCAAGTTCCTATCATTGACCTGGATGAGTTGGGGGTGCTGTAGAGCAGAGTCGACAAACCCCGACTTTGGAAATCCTAAGAGTGGAGCGCAGGCATGTGCGGAATACCTCACGACGACATCACTCCGGCGGCAATCGTTGACGGAGGTAAACGTAAGATCCCAGTGTTGGATCTGAATGACATGGTGGAAGAGTTGCTACCCATCGCTCGCTTTGTCGCGGGGGAACCGGAGGTCCGGCGGACAGGGGCGGGGTTCATCGGCTACGGCGCTACCAAACCGGGCGACAAAGTGCTGCTCGCGGCGGACACTCACTACGACTGGCGGGTGGTGGAGGCTACGGCGCGGGCGCTGCGCGAGCGGGGCGCGAAGGTGGACGTGGTCACCGTGGACGTCGGGCCGGACCGCGACTTCACTGACCTGGAGGAGATCAACACCGTGATGCGCCGTGAGCCTTGGGCGAACCGCCCGCGGCGCTGGGAAGGTGTGCCCTGGGTGGAGGAGTTGGCGCTGCGGGGGAAGTACGACCTGTTGTGCCACGGCAAGGGCGGCAGCATCCCCGAGACACCCCACCGATACGAGGCCTTCCCCTGGCTGACACCGGAGCACTTCACGCAACCCGCCACTATCTATCCGCGCAAGCTGCACACGCTGATCAACGTCAAGGCTTGGCAACAGATCCGCGAGGACGGGCGTGGCGGTCGCGTGCACCTGACTGACCCGGAAGGCACGGACCTGCGTTGGACGTTGTGGGACGAGTATTTCGATGGAATCCGGTTGGGTAGCGGTGAGACGCCGTTTTGGGGCCACCTGATGTCACATCCTCCCACGCCAATCATCTCTAAGGAAGATGCGACCGGCGTGGCCGCCGGCACGACTTCGCATTTCGCTAGGCCGTTTTCGCAGATCCGCGTCAGCGTGCTCGACGGGCTGGTGCAGATGGTGGAAGGCGGTGGGGCCTACGGGAAGGCCTGGAACGACCTGCTCGATGAGTCACGCAACACCCAGTACCCGTGTTTCCCTCGGCCCGGGCTGTTCTGGTTCTGGGAGGCAGCGATCGGCACCAATCCTAAGATCTCGCGGCCGTCGCGCATCCACCGGCTGGCGTCCGGCGGGTTCGAGTGGGAGCGGCGCCGCTCGGGTGTCATCCACCTCGGCTTCGGCACCTTCTGGCGCGGGCCGGAGGAGCGCTGGGCGGGCGAGCGGGGACTCCTATACGGGCACCTGCACGTCCACCTGCTGTTCCCCACGCTGGTCATCGAGACGCGCAGCGGCAAGTCCATCACCGTGATCGATAACGGCCGACTGACCGCGATGGACGATCCTGAAATCCGCGCCGTCGCGTCCGAATTTGGTGACCCGGACCAGTTGCTACGCGAGGACTGGAGTGCGCCCATCCCAGGCATTAGCGCGCCGGGCAGCTACGACGAGTACGCCGCGAATCCAGCGAAATGGATTTACGCCCTTTGAAACTTCTCCAGGAAGCCTGGCCAAAAGTATTTGAAATTCGGAAACGAAGAAGAGATCGGAAAAAATCATCTCTCCCGCAAAGACGCAAAGACGCGAAGTTCAGAGTATTCGGAAGATATTTTTAACTTTGCGCCCCTTTCGAGATTCGGATTTCGGGGTTTGGTTCAGTGGCGCAAGGAATTTTCTTGAAGTCATTTTGTCAAGCAATTTAAGCGTAAGAAACGGACCTGGGTTCGAATGATGACAAAAAAATTCTCGATTTTATCCTTAGTCTTGACCGGCACAGTTTTTTTCGCATGGGCAACCGAACCTGCTTTTGCCCAGGAACCCTTTTTCAAGGGTAAGACCATCCGCGTCATCGTGGGTTTCGGCGCCGGCGGAGGATTTGACGCCTATGCTCGCTCGTTGAGCCGCCATATGGGCAAGCATATTCCGGGTAATCCCACGTTGATTGTGGAAAACATGACAGGTGCCGGAAGCCTAGTTGCCGCCAGCCATCTCTACAAGGTAGCCAGGCCCGACGGACTGACCTTCGGGACCTTCCATGGCAGCCAGGTCGTCGCGCAGCTCATAGGCGGTCAAGGGATCGAATTCGACGCACGCAAACTGGAATGGATTGGGACCCCCGGGAAGAACCATGATGTTTGCCTCTTGAGTAAAGCAAGCGGAATCACTGCCGTTAAACAATGGGTGGCGGCAAAAACGGCTGTCCGGCTTGGCGGGTCCGCACCCGGCTCGTCGACAGATGATTTCCCGACAATTTTGCGAGCCGTTTTGGGTCTGCCCTTACGGGTCGTCACCGGTTATAAGGGGACCGCCGATATGCGGCTCGCTGTAGATGGAGGAGAAATTTCGGGACTCTGCGGCATCTCGGCGGCTTCGGTGAGAGCCACTTGGAAAAAACAACTCGAGGCAGGTGATGTAACGGTCGTACTGCAGAACGCGCCGCAGCCTCACCCTGATCTCCCCAGCAATATTCCGCTAGCCATCAACCTGGCCAAGACCGAGGAGGGACGCCAACTCATCCATACCGGCATCCACGCTCCAAGCGCCATCACCTATGCTTACTCAGCGCCTCCAGGCACGCCACAAGATCGAATTCAGATCCTACGTCGCGCCTTTTGGAACACCACCAAAGATACGGAATATTTAGCCGAGGCTACCAAGGCTAATCTCGACGTTAACTCTATCCAAGGTGAGGAAGTCGCCAAGCTCGTTTCTGACCTTTTCAGGCTCGAGCCCAGGATAGTCTCCCGGCTCAAAGAGCTCCTGGGGCAACCGAATTAGACGGGCAGCGCCGGGTCTTTGATCTGGGCATGAAGCCCGATTCCACAGCGCTGCGAAAGATTTGGCTATGCCTCGCTTACCTATACAGCCCGTCGATATATCCCGACTTATCCAATTCCTGAATGAAGCGTACATCCATAAAATCCCGAGGATTCGCCGTACGCGCGGCAGGCAGTTTTTTCGCCAACTCACCTAATATCGTCTTGAAGCCCTCCACGGAAGGATAGGGTTTGATTTCAGAAGTCGCTTTCAACTGCTGATAGGACTCCTCTAGCACCTTCTCATCTTTGATCTGCATGTAACGACCGATCGCGCGCTTCGCCCGCTCGGGATGGGTACGGATCAACTGCACGCCTTCGACGATCGATTTGACTACGCGGCGAACCATGTCGGGGCTCTTGGCGATATAGCGCTGAGTGGTATTGAGGCCCACCTGTTGAAATGGAATGTCCATTTCTTCCATATTGGCAAACACGCGCATTCCGGATTCCACCGCCTTGTTATAGTAAGGAGGCTGAAGCAGAGCGCCGTCGAAAGTTTTGCCGGCAATGAGAGAAGTAACGACGACGGGTGCCGAGTCACCCACCTGAATCAACGTGACATCTCGTTCGGGATTCACACCGAGCTTGTGGAGCAACAGACGCATCGTCGAATCATTCACCGTCCCATAACGAGTAACCCCCAAGACCTTGCCCTTGAGATCTGCGATTGTACGAATCTCCGGGCGGACCACCAGCCGGTAATTGAGCTTCTGTTGAAAACTCACGATCATCACCACATCCGCCCCTTGCACTCGTGCCGGCGCCAACAGGCTCGCCGAATAGCTGCACATTTCGATTTCGCCGGCGATCATTGCCGACTGGCCAAGAGTGTTGCGGAGAAACAGCACGTCGGGATCAAGCCCGTTTTTCTCGAAAAGTCTGCCTTCATGCGTCGCCCACAGCATCGCCGTTCCGGCGCTCAAGCCGGAATAGCCGATCCGAATCTTGTCGGCGGCAAAGAGTCCCTGCGAAAGCAACAATAGGAGCAGTACGGCAACATTGATTAATCGTATAGTCATTGGAATACTAGGATGCACTGATCTACGAAGGTTTAGAGGTCTCATTTTCCCCCCGCAAGGTCGGAGTGACTCACCGTTCCCTCTCCCGCAAAAGCGGGCAGGTTAAGTCTGAAAAAATAAGCTTTGAACTTTCTGAACTGTTAATTTTGAATCAGTTTCGTCACCGATCTTGTCGTCCCGCCTTCTGGTGTCCCCTGCCCCCAGCCATGAATATATCCGGAAATCGAACCATCGCCACCGGCGACCAGCAAGAGAATATCTTCTGGCTTATCCGGCACGTGCAGCACGCTCTCACGCGTTAGATTGTACTGCGTGCGCCGTTTGGCGCGCTGCGCAAAAACTTCATCGGGCAAGTCTTTCATGTTATACCGCGTAGTCTGCCATAAAAATTGTTTCACTGCGGCTTTGCCATACCCACCTTTGGCGATGATCGCCGCATGCTCGGGGCAAAAAATCACCGTGGCCTCCGCGCCGGTGGGGCCGTTGATGCGTTGCGCCATCGTCGTCATCACCCCTTCGGCTTTGGTGCTATCCAAATCCCCCGCGCGGACGTAGCCGTCCGCACTGATCGCCGTGACCGTGCTCGCATTTCGATCAAAGCCGCGCTCGACATGAAGCGGCTCCCACGGACTCGCCTCCTCATTTTCCGCGATGCACATACCCTGTTTACCGGGCCAGCCCAGAGTCGCTTTGCACGTAGTCCCAGGATACGAACCTCCGATATTTCTCTGGATCAAGCGGATCGTTCGGCCAATGGTCGCGTTGGCATGCGAGCCTTCGCCCAATACGTTCGCGCCACTGTTGATCTTCAGCTAATCACGCATCGGGCCATTGACGATCAGCATCACCGATGGCCCGCCGGTAGTCGCCTGCAATGAATAGAGATTTAGCTTCGGATCTGTGATCGCTTCCACCGCTGCCAGCAGGACGGGCATATGGGCCGGCCGACAGCCGGCCATCACGGCATTGATGGCGATTTTCTCCACGGTCGCCGCCGCCCAGCGCGGCGGCACCAATCCTATAGATTCCTGCGGATCGCGGTTAATGGCGTCGAGCATTCGGGTGACTCGCTCTTCGGTCGGCGGGAGGATGGGCAACCCATCAGTCCAGTTTTTCTCTAAGAAAAAGTCGTTTACGGCCCAGAGATCATCGCCGATCTCGAAACGCTCGGCTTGCAATGATGGCACGACCATTTTGGCACCTCGAAGCATTTGCGACTTCGCTTGTTGGCGAATTTACGTGCTGTTGCAACCACTTGTCAAACGCGTAGCGATCTTAGACGATGGAAATTCTGACGACACGGCTCGCTGACAAAAAATAGCGGCTGCGGTCAGGAATTGCTCGCTGCCGCAGATCGAATGAGCGTCGCTGCCCGCCTCGGCGGGATTCACGGCTTTGGCCGGCGGCCGGTTTTCTTGAATAGGAAATAGTCGCGCAGGATGCGCGCGTGATCGAAGACTATCGGAGCCGGAATTTCATCCTCGTGAAAAACTCGCGCCGTCCTAGCGTCGTCCGCGCCACGGGGCGTGCCATTAGCGGTGGCGATGAAGACGGTGGAAACGGTATGGTGGCGTGGATCGCGGCTTGGATCGGAGTAGGTGTAAAACTGTTCGGTGAGACCCAGGTCTAGTGAAGTTTCTTCTTTCGCTTCCCTCACTGCCGCGTTTTCCAGGCTCTCGCCGTAGTCGACAAACCCGCCGGGCAACGCCCATCCGTGAGGAGGGTTTTTTCTCTCGATCAATACGATTCCGCCGCCGACCTCGATGATGATGTCGACGGTCACTAACGGATTGCGGGGTGTTTCCCTCACGGCCTCTCTCCCGCGCTCGGAGCGGCGGAATTTTCTGGGGCGTCAGGAACCACGGCCGTTCACGGCTTGACACTGCTTAGGATAGTAGTTTGCGGAGTGATTTGAGGTCTCTCTTGATCTTGACCAGCGCGTTTTTATACTTCTGATCGGCGAGCGGCAGCTTGAGTTGACTCTTTTCTTCTTTCTTCGTTTCTTTGAGTTTCTTGCGCGCGCCTTCGATGGTAAACCCCTCCGTATAGAGGAGCCGCTTGATGTCCAGCAGCAACTCGATGTCCCGCTTCTTATAGAGACGATGCTTGGATGGCGCCTTGGAAGGCTTGAGCAGCTCGAACTCGGTCTCCCAATAGCGCAGCACGTAAGGCTCGACGCCGACGATCTCGCTGACCTCGCCGATCTTAAAATAGATCTTGTCCGGCAAGCGAGCGGCCATTCGCCTGCCTCAGTCGGCCGCCGATGACGGGGAAGACATCGTGGAAGAGGACGGGGATGCGGCGTTGAGGCTTTTCTTGAGGATCTGGCTCGCCTTGAAAGTCAGAACCTTGCGGCCGACGATGATGATCTCGTCTCCGGTTTGCGGATTGCGCCCTTTGCGCGGCCGCTTGGTATTGACGACGAAGTTGCCGAAACCGGAGACTTTGACTTTTTCTCCGCGCTCGAGACAACCCTTGATGATATCGAAGGTGGCTTCCACCACGTCGGTGGCGTCCTTTTTGGAAAAACCCACCTTTTCGTAAATCCGGGTAATGATTTCCGCCTTAGTCATAATCCACCCCTTTTTCTATTCACGCGCTCCAAACGAATTCAGCTGCGAAGCTGCGCGCCGAAAAGTCGGCCGATTTGCTCGACCAATGTCTGATGCAGTGAATTGATCTCGCTGTCCGTGAGCGTCCGGTCCTCCGCGCGATAAGAAACTTTGTAGGCAAGGCTTTTCTTGCCCTCGGGGATCGGCGGTCCCATGTACTGGTCAAAAACACTCACATCCTCGATCAACGTTTCACCACGATTCTTGATCCAGTCAACGATTTGCCGAGAGGGAAAGGCACGATCGACCACAACGGCGAAATCCCGCTCGACCAATGGAAAACGCGGCAGCGAGCGGGCGGCGATTTGTCGCGGAGCATACTCAAGCAGTCCGTCGAAGTCAAGTTCGAAAAGAAAAAACGGCGGCAAGCCGAGCCGGTCGCAGACATCGGGATGAATTTGCCCCAGGTGGCCGAGCTTTCGCCCCGCCGAGCGAAGCGCCGCGGCCCTGCCCGGATGAAGAATGTCAGTCGTTTCTCCCGACCAGGTCACCGGCGCTGCGCCGTGGAGCAGGTCCAACAGGCCTTCGACGAGCCCTTTGCAATCCAGGAATCCAGCCGTGGCCGCTTCGCCGTGACGCAGCCCCACACGGGGTCGCGCTCCGAACATGACTCCGGCCAGACACTGCCGCTCTTCGCTCTCTCCATCGGGGCCGGCGCGAAAAGTTTTTCCCAGATGGTAGGCGTAAAAGGTTTCGGCCTTTTGCGCCAGGTTCAGACGCAGGTTCTCGCTCAAACCGGGGAGCAGGCTGAGGCGCATTTCAGCGTTTTCTTTGGCGAGGGGGTTCATGACCGCCACCGGCGTCGGCGCGTCTCCCCACAAGCCGACAAAAGAATGGTTGAAAGTTTCGGTGGTAAAAGGAAGATTGATGACCTCGGCGAAACCTTCGCCGGCGAGGAACGAGCGCAGGCGCCGTTCCCAAGCAAGGCGGTGGTCTTTTTTGCCGCCGGAACGCAGCGGCGGCAGCGTGGTCGGAATCTTTTCATAACCATGCAGGCGTGCGATTTCCTCGATCAAGTCGGTCTCCCGGCAAAGATCGGGACGGCGCACCGAAGAAACGACTTTGATCCTATTGTGATTTGCCTCGCGCCGCGCATCCAGGCCCAGGGATCGCAGTATTTTCACCGCCAGCTTGCCATCGATACGCACGCCAAGGAGTTTCCCGATCCGCTCCTCGCGTAGCCAGAGCGTTGCTGTCTTGGGCTTGCGCGGATAACGATCGGCAACGCCCGCCGCTGGGGTTCCAGCGGAAAGCTTACTCATGAGATCAACGGCGCGATCGAGCGCCGCCAAGGTCCCTTCCGGGTCGACACCCCGCTCGAAACGGTGCGAGGCCTCGCTATGAAGAGCTAATCGCTTGGCGGTTCGGCGAATCGCGGTCGGATCAAAGTTCGCGCTCTCCAGCAAGATCGACCGCGTTGCCGCTCCAACTTCGGTCTCGACGCCGCCCATCACGCCGGCAAGCGCGGCGGGGGAATCGCCGTCGCAAATGAGCAGGTCATCGGTCGCGAGCTCGCGCTCGACACCGTCGAGGGTGGTGAATTTTTGTCGCTCACGGGCCGGTCGAACGACGATTCGGCGCGCCGGCAATCGGTCCAAGTCGAAGGCATGGAGCGGCTGGCCAGTCTCCAGCATGACGTAATTGGTGATGTCGACAATATTGTTGATCGAGCGAATGCCGCAGGACTCCAGGCGAAAGCGTACCCATGGGGGTGAAGGCGCGACATCCACAGCGTCGACGATGCGCGCGGAGTAGCGCGAACAGAGGCGCGGGGTGTCGATCTGGATGTTGATCCGCTTCGCGGTGTCCGGCCCTTTCCCAGGTGAACTTACCGGCGCCGTTTTCGTCTGCCCACCGGTCAGAGCGGAAACTTCGCGCGCCAGCCCCGCAAGACCAAGGCAGTCGCCGCGGTTCGGCGTAACCGCCACTTCGAACAACCAGTCCGATTGATTTGTCTCAGGCTCCCGGAGCGGGGTCAGCGACTCGACTTCGAGGCCTGCCATGGTGAGCAACTCGGCGAGCTTTTCCGGCGTGGCTTTGAAAGCGACAAATTCTTTCAACCAGTTGAAAGTGAACTTCACCCAACTCTTCCCCTAGCCGAACTGCCGCAAAAATCTAAGATCGTTCTGGAAAAACAGCCGAATGTCGTCGATGCCGTATTTGAGCATGGCGATGCGCTCGACGCCCATGCCGAAGGCGAAACCCGACACTTTTTCCGGATCGTAGCGGACAAATTTAAACACATGGGGATCGATCATCCCCGCGCCCATGATTTCAAGCCAGCCGCTTCCTTTGCACACCCGGCAGGTTTGTCGGGCGGCGCTGGATTCGCCGCCGCAAATCAAACACTGGATATCGATCTCCGCACTCGGCTCCGTAAACGGAAAAAAACTGGGCCGGAACCTCACACCGGTTTCCTGGCTGAAAATCTGTCGCAGAAAATGGCTCAGCACACCCTTAAGATCGGAAAGGGCAATGCGGTCGTCCACCATGAACCCTTCGACCTGATGGAACATCGGCGAGTGGGTCGCGTCGTCGTCGTGGCGATAAACCGCACCGGGAACGATGACTTGCAGCGGCGGCTTGCGCCTTTCCATCGTGCGAATCTGCACCGGTGAGGTATGGGTGCGAAGCAGCCTCCCGTTGGATACAAAGAACGTGTCCTGCATGTCCCGTGCCGGGTGATCCTTGGGAATGTTCAGCGCCTCGAAGTTATAATAGTCGTCCTCGATATCCGGCCCGCGCGCGATCTCGAAGCCCATTGCTAGAAATACATCGACGATTTCATCGATGACGAGTGTCAACGGATGCGTCCGCCCCCGCTCCCAGCGCGTGCCCGGAAGGGTGATGTCGATTTGCTCCTCTTTGAGGGCGCGCTCCCTGGATTGTTCTTTAATCGCGACGAGACGCGTGTCTATCCGCTCTTCGACGAGCCGGCGCAACTGGTTGAGCTGTTCGCCCGCGCGCGGACGCTCCTCCGCCGGCAGGTCCTTTAGGCCGCGCAGCAGGAGCGTAACTTTTCCGCTCCGTCCCAGAACTCCGACCCGCAACTCTTCGAGCTCCTTTTCGGAGTCGGATTTCTGAATGTGCTCCAGAACCTCTCCTCGGAGAGCTTCCAGGGAATCGTTCATCGGTATTTATCCCGCATTGTTCACGGTCCAAGGAAGAATCACGACCCTGTGTCAATCGAGGGGTGAGCTTGGAGGAGCGAAGGCATAGAGGCGAAAAGTTTCAATGCCGTGCAGCGCGCTCGGCAGGGCGCTCGGATTTTTCTCAGGTGCCCGCTTTACAATCTCAGCTTGGAGGCTGCAACAAGGCACAGGTCCATTGCCTTCGCTCCGGAGAGCTCGCGCCTCGATTGCTGTCACGCGTGAATCATCCAGATTAGTGGCTGAGCGCTCAGGCGCCGAGATGAGATTTCGCCGTTTGGGCCAACTGTCCGAACCCCGGCAGGTCGAACATCGCGATCTCCGATAGGACTTTCCGGTCCAGCTCGACATGGGCTTGCTTGAGACCGTTCATGAGCTGGCTGTAGGAAAGGCCGTTGAGCTTGGCCGCCGCCCCGATACGCGTGATCCACAAGCCGCGAAAGGTTCGTTTCTTGACCCGACGGTCTCGGTAGGCGAACGCCAGGGAGCGCTCGACGGTCTCGCGCGCGGACCGGTAAAGTCTGCC
>JACPFE010000678.1 GCA_016183145.1 Deltaproteobacteria bacterium
CGTACCTGTGGCGATGGAATTGGCGAAGACCGAAGAGGCGAAACAATTGATGCAGATCGGTATTCATGACCAGAGCGCCATTCTTCGTCCCTTTGCTCTGCCGCCGGCCACGCCGAAAGGGATTGTCAGGGTTATGCAACGAGCGTTTCAAGAGACAATGAAGGATGTCCAATTCCTTGCCGAAATGAAACAAGCAAAGTTGGGAGTTGATCCAGTGGAGGGCGCGGAGATTGAAAGGATTGTCGCTGGCATGTCCAAGCTTGACCCCGGTCTATCAGCGAAGCTGAGAGAGATCCTGGGAATCAAGAAGTAGAGGCTTGAACATGCAACAAGATCGCTTTAGCGCCGTCAGTAGCAATACCAAGCGCCAGGACGCAATCGAGAAAGTTACAGGGCATGCAAAGTACACAGGCGACCTCGCGCTTCCCGGTTTACTTGAAGGTAAAGTGTTACGCAGCGCCTTTCCTCATGCGCTCATTGAATCCGTCGATACCCATAAAGCTGAAGCTTTGCATGGGGTTGTTGCGGTGCTCACACGTGACGACCTCAAAGATATCGATCCCTACTATGGGCACTGCTTGCGCGATCGGCCCCTAATCGCAATCGATCGCGTCCGTTACATTGGCGAACCTGTGGCCGTGGTCGCTGCGGAGAACCGGGAAGCCGCAGAAGCGGCTCTCTCACTGATTGAGGTGCACTATAAGGAACTTCCGTACTTGGCGAATGTCGATGATGCTCTTGCAGAAGGTGCGCCGCTTATACATGAGAATTTGTCTGGGGTTGGTGAATTTCACGAAATGGGTGGCGTCGGAGAGAAGTTTAAATCCAACGTCTGTCATCACGAACATTTCGAGAAGGGAGATGCCGATAAAGGATTTGCCGAGGCTGATGAGATCATAGAAGAGACCTATGAGTTTCCTATGATCTATCATTACACGATGGAGCCGCACACGACGATTGCCAAATACAGTCGCGAAGGGATTTCGCTTTGGACTTCGTCTGCTCACCCGTTTTTGGTCAGGGCCGAAATTGCCCACATGTTTGGTTTGCCCCATTCTCGGGTCGAGGTTGTCGTTCCTTATGTTGGGGGCGCCTTCGGAGGAAAATCCTATTTCAAGATCGAACCGATGGTCGTCGCGATGGCAAGAAAAACTGCCGGGCGGCCGGTGCGCGTGGCCCAAAGCGTTGCCGAATCGATGCTGACGATCCGTCGTCATTCAGCTAAGTGTCGAATCAAGACAGGTGTCATGCGCGATGGGTCCATCGTGGCGCGTGAGGCTGAAGTCATGATGGACACCGGAGCGTACGCCGATAATGGCCCACGCGTAGCGAAACGAGCTGCTAACCGTATTCACGGGCCATATAAAATTAAGCACTGTAAGATCGATGTCGTGGCCGTGTACACCAACACGGTGCCAGCCGGCTCGATGCGTTCCATTGGCGGGCCGCAAACGATCTGGCCGCTGGAATCTCATATGGACAGTATCGCCGAAAGACTCGGTATCGATCCTCTAGAGTTCCGTCTCAAGAATTTCCTTAGATCAGGCGAAGAACTGAGGGCCGGTGCCAAAGCCATGGATGCGGATCTTGCAGTGGGACTCAAGGAGGCTGCCGCGTGTATTGGCTGGGGTGACATCGAGAGGGCTCCGGGTAGAGGTTTGGGTATAGCGGTCGGTGTCACCGACTCGGAAGCTATGCCCGTTTCGGTGGCGCTTGTACGTTTGCTTGCGGATGGCAGCGTTATGGTTATGGCTGGCAGCACCGAAGTCGGTCAAGGTACGCGGACAATTTTGAGCCAGATAGCTGCTGAAGAGCTAGACGTTCCAGTTGAACGCGTGACCATGCAAGGTACCAATACCAGCTCCACGCCATTTGATCGCTCCACCGGTGCTAGCCGATCAACTACGGTGATGGGAAATGCCGTGAAAGCTGCGGCGGAAGATCTGCGACAACAAATTATTGATGCCGCCGCAGAAGTGCTTAGAGTTGACCAAAACAACATCGAACTCAAAGAGGGCGAAGTCATCTGCGGGAACAAGCGGCTGGGCTACGGTAAGATTGTAGCTCTGTTTTTCGGAATGCCCGGAGGCGAACTCATCGGTCGCGGCTACATTCGCCCCGGTGGTGGTATGGGCACACAGCTTCCGGTATTTTGGGAGACAGGAATGGGTGGTGTCGACCTAAATGTGGATACGGAGACGGGTTCGGTAAAACTAAACAAGTATGTCAGCGTCGCCGACGTGGGAAAGGCGATCAATCCTGCTCAGTGTGAAGGGCAAGACGAAGGGGCCGCCATCCAGGGTCTGGGTCACACTATGTTCGAGGCGCTCTCATATGATAACGGACAGCTCTTGAATCCGAACCTGATCGATTACCGCGTGCCGTCTATCACCGATCTTCCGGTGGTCTTTGAATCAAAACTAGTTGAGAACAGAGATGGACCTGGCCCTTACGGCGCCAAAGGAATGGGCGAGTCCGGCATCGTTTCCATCGCGCCGGCAATTGGAAACGCAATCGCGCAAGCGACGGGTGTCAGAATTCGCGATCTGCCGCTAACGCCGGAACGTGTGTGGCGCGCGCTGAAAAACGCCAAGCGCGGTTAGTGACATGGACAAGAACCCTGCCTACGAGAAATTGATCGAGCTCATCGATAAAGAAAAAAATAATCTCGTCGCTCTCTGTCTGCAATTCGGTAACACGCCCAGCCATCACGCCAAAGAGCGCAAGCTGGGCGAAGCTGTGCTTCAATGGCTAGATGCAGCGGCAATCAAAGGGGAGCTGCAGTTCATTACCGATGAGAGCGTCAACGCGGTGGCGACGCTGTCCGGCACGGCCCACGGCAAGAG
>JACPFE010000675.1 GCA_016183145.1 Deltaproteobacteria bacterium
CGCTCCTCCGTTCGTCCTGAGGCTCTCGAAGGATGAACGGAAGGTTTTTCAGCAGAATCTTTTTGTGCTATTCCCGGTCGTCCTCTTGGTCGAAGTTCTAATGAGCGCGCCATTAATATTTCACCTTTGGGTTTTTGATGGCGCCGAAGCTACAACTAGAAGAAGCTGAAATCAACCAAAATCACTCTGACCCCTTTCTACCGCCTGATCCCTCTTAATGCCCTTCCAACTGGCCGCCGACTTGGCCGATCTTGCGCGCGAGCAGAATCATGACCACGCTAACCACGCTGACGATCAGCGCCAGCGAGCACATCGGCCCCAAGTTCCCATCGACATAAAAGTGATAGAGTAACGGCCCGATGGGTTCGGCGCCGGGCGAGTAGAGAAAGACGGAAGTGCTAAACTCCCGCAGGTAAATGGTCGCAAGGATGATCCAGCCGGCAATAAAACCCGGCCGCAAAAGCGGCAGCAAAATCCTCCGAAACGTGTCCACGAAGCCCGCCCCGCAGACCATGGAGGCCTGCTGCATGTCATCGTGAATCTGCACGATCGTGCTGGTCATCGTCCTGAGGCCATAGGGAAGAAATCGGGTAATATATCCGATCAGCAAAATCCACAACGTCCCGTAAATCGGCAATGGCACGTACACATAGGTCCACAAAAGCCCGATTGCCAGCGCCGTCCCCGGGAACGCCCAAGGAATAAACGTCAACCCTTCGATAATGCCTGTGCCCACCGCTTTGCTCTTGGTCGTCACCCAGGCGGTTAGAGCGGCCAGCACCATGCAAAGAGTCGCGCCGCCGACCGCCAGGACCACGCTGTTGCGCAGCGCCTGAAAAGTTCGCGCATCGGTCAGATTCCCGACGTAGTTATCCAGGGTCAACAATTCCCAGGTTTTTGCGCCGGGAACATGCACGTAGGTTACAAACGAAACGAAGATCAGAACGGCAAAAGGCAGAACCACGATCAGCGTCAATATCAAACTGGCGATCCCCGAAGCAAAATAACGCCAGCCACCGAGGTCGATCATCATGGGCCGGTAACCGCGGCCGGTCACCGTGACGTAACGCTCGGATCTAATCGTCATGCGCCGGTAGAGATAGACGAAGAGCATCGTGATCATCAGGAGCGAAACCCCATAAGTAGCGGCAAGGTTCTGGTTCGGCGGGAACGCGCCGATCGCCTCGCGATAGATCTTGGTGGTGAAAACCTCGATCCGGGCCGGCAGGGCGATGATCGCCGGAGTGTCGAAACTCTCGATGGCGCGGACAAAATTCAGCGTCGCCGATGCCAACAGCGCCGGACGGACGATGGGCAGAGTGATGCGCCAGACGATTTGCAGATTGCTGGAACCGGCGACTCTCGCGGACTCTTCCAGAGACGGGTCCATGGAATACAAAGAGGCCGATACGATGAGAAAGGCCAGCGGCGTCGTAATCAAGGCCTCGACGAAAACCATGCCCGCCATCGAGTAAATATCGAACGGCGCCCCGCTCAGGTTGAACAGCTCCATCAACAGGCGGTTGATCAAGCCAGTGCGCGGGCTGAGCAGCATCGTCCAGGAGACCGCCAGCATCGCCGGCGGAAAAATGTTCGGGACAATCGCGGTCAATTCGAAAAACTTGCGAAAGGGCGCGTTCGTGCGGATCGAAATCCATGCCAGCGTCGTGGCCAGGATCGTCGCGAGAATCGCCGAGCCTCCCGCGAAGATAAAAGAATTGAGCAACAGCTTGTACGTAAGTGGATCGGTATAGGCGCTGATATAATGACCCAACGTGAAGTCGCCCGGAACTCCCAGCGGCTTGCTGCGGAAGCTCCCGTAGAAGAGCATGAGCGTCGGCGACAGGCTGAGATAAGCGATCACGAGACCGACGATGGCGACCACCGCAATCTGCGGGTCCTGGCGGACCATCCGCATCGGCCAAGCAAACAAGCGGGCGGACGAAATGGTACCGTTCATGATTTCTGCGTCGCGGTTTTGCACCGGCGCAAACGCAGAGGGCCGGCCATCGATCGACATTCAATCACGGCCGGCCCTCAAGCGTTGTCGCCAACAAGAGAAAGGATTGCCAAATTTTATCTGCCGAAGAAGATATCCCGGAAAATGCCGCTCATCAGCTTTTTAAACTCGTCCTCCGAGGGATTATCCATAAAGACCATGTTGGGCACGACCTTGTCGGCGTCTTTGATTGGCGGAACGATACCGGGAAGCATGGGAAATTCCCCCTCGTCGGCCGCAGCCTTCTGCCCATCGGCCGAGCAAACGAAATCGAGGTAAAGCCGGGCGGCATTTGGCCGCGCCGTCTTGGCGCTCAGGCTCATGTAATTCGGGTCGGTGAGATACTTGTCCATCAAGACATACCCCACCGGACCTTTGTATTGCTTTACGTATTTGATGTAGGTGATCCCGACGGGAGCCTCGCCCTTGATGATCGTCGTCGTAACCGGGGCCAGCGATTCCACCAGGAGCGGTTTCTGTTTGGCCAGGGCTTTGACGAAGTCCAGCCATTTGTCGCCTTTGAACTTTTCGAGGTTCCACAAAAACTGCGCCGTCGTCGTATGGCGTGTGGGGTCGGGCATGGTCAGCTTCCCGGTCCATTTGGGATTTAGAAGCTCATCGAAGGTCTTTGGGACATCAGCGGCTTTGACAAGGTCGGTATTATAGAGAATGCTGATCGGCAGCGCGCGCCACGGGGTAATCATGCCGTCTTTTTCCTTGAACTTAGCCGGGAATTTTTCCGATGA
>JACPFE010000681.1 GCA_016183145.1 Deltaproteobacteria bacterium
CCTTTGAGCTTGACTTGGTCACGGATAGAATCGATATCGGATCGCACCCCCTCTTCCGTTGTCATGCCCTCCTTGGCAAATGTCCTGATGATCTCGCGGTAAGAAGCCTCGGTAGTTTTGCGGTCGAGCTGGAAGTCTTCCATCACGGCGGCCAATTGCACATCGGCCTTGCCGACGGCGAAAGAAACGTCAAACCCTTCGGCTTTGTAAAAACCAAATTTCTCTGCGACGTAGAAATTCAGGAACGTCATACTCTTGGACGGCATGGCCAGCCGAATTTGTTCGCCTTGCGCGGACTGAACGGCTAGCAAAAGAATGACGCTGAGACTAAAAACCGCCTTGCGCAACACTTTATGATCCAAGTGCGTCTCCTTTGCCTCTCGCCTCCTCCCCGACCACGAAATCTCAACCAGAGTTGTCCTTCGGTATCACACCGGCTAGCAATTTACCAGATTTGTCGGGCAGAGTCTCACATCACGGCGTAGCTCTACGCGGCGCGTCCCTGTCCTCTTGGATTTCTTTTCCGTCTTCGTATTGCGTTCCATCAATCACTTCTGCCACCAACTCTGGCGCATCGAGCTTTCTGAAACTCATTTCGGCCAGTGATTGCAGGCCGCGGAGTGGGCCGACCGTACACACTGCCCGAACACCGAGAAGCTTACGCGGATGAGTTTGGCGCCGAGTGTGAGACGCTAAGACCGGGAAACAGTATCTCTTGGGCGAAAAATTCTAAAGGTACTCGCACATAGCGTGGTCCGACCCGTGTGTCCTAGCGGACAGATTGTGAAGAGTCGTATGCCAGAGACCCCAACTCCTAAACACTACAATAGTTCGCAAGACCGGAGGAGGCGCTGATGTTTGCGGTTCTTATCTCAGTGATTCCCAGATCGCCCCTCCAACTTCGCCGAAACAAGAACCGGTTCCTCAGGACTGTTGGGCTTATTCGTTCCTTTTTCCTGCAGTATCTGGGACGATGATTCCGCGGTCCGGAACAGTGAGGGCGAGCTGGAGTTGAGTGTCAGCGTGAACAGATCCGGCCGATTGTAGTGTCCGGCAAAATCCTGAATAACCTTACGGGTAACTATTTCGTTCAGGTTGATGTCGCCGTACAGGATTCCCTCTCCCGGTCCCCTAGGCCCGGCAATGAACCGACCTCGCGGACCGATGATCGACGCTCCACCGTTCTCCTGCTGCCGGCGCTTCAGAAACCGGCGGTCCTCTTCGCTGCTTGCAAGCATCTCGATCATCTCATCGCTGACCAGCCCGACCGAATTAACGACAAACACGCCGCCCTGATAGGCCAGCGCCCGTGTGCTGATTTCGATGGCATCGAGCATCGGCTGCGTTTCCGAGAAGTGTGACGGCCAACTGGCAACATGAACGCGTGTGCCCAGCGCCTGCAACGTAAAAACAGCCAACGGATTGGAGTTCTCGCCGCAGATCAGTCCGCTCACCGGCCCGAACTCGGTTTCAACCGGTCGCAATCCATCACCGGAACCCAGCGCATGAACCAGCCGCTCGCCGCCGGTCGGCATAATCTTTTGCCGCTTTCCAATGATCTCACCGTGCGGACTCACAAATAGCTGACTGTTGTACATGGTGCCTGTTTTCCCCGGCATACGCTCGCAAAAACCGATGACCGCATAGACTCCCGCCTCGCGCGCCGCTTGACAGAGTCGATCTGTGGTTGGGCTCGGCACCTCGACCGAGTTCAAAAAGAGCTGGGTGGCAAGCTGGCGGCTTCGCCCGCTGCTCGCCGAAAGAAAGTGGTACCAGAGCGGATGCCCGGGAATGAAACCCTCCGGGAAACCCACCAGCCTGGCACCCCCCGCGCCAGCCTCTCTGATCAACCGTGAAGCCTTTTCCGTGGTAGCCTCCCGGTCAAGAAAAACCGGCGCCGCTTGAATCGCAGCCACACGCAAAGTCGGTAGCACATCCCCCATAGAATTCCTCCTATACTCGAAAGCGCTCCGTGAGGCAAGCTGAAATCCCATTCGGCGATAATGTACAGCCTGCGTACACCTTACAGCCTACAGGGGATACTCACAGAGGTCGCCTCATTCCGACCCCGGCGCCTCTCGGCGCGGCGCTAGAATCCAGACGCATACTTGAATTTTACGGCCGATAAGAAAATAGGAAAAGATTGTTTCTCGCGCAAAGAACGCAAAGGACGCCAAGTTCATCAAGAGGATGAAAAGAACCGGGTCGGACCGGCGCAATCTATGGATCGGACGGATTAAGTGAACGGAATTGGGGTGGCTGCCGGCGATTAGCGGCGGCTTTTCAACGGCGAAACATGACAGTGCTTCACCGATCTGGGGCAGTAAACCCAGGTAGTGATGCGCCGCCATCAGTTGGCGATGACGTTGTTCTTCGCTCTGCTCAACCGGGCGCATTCGGAGTTCTTCGAGGCTCAAAACCGATTGTTTTGGCATCGTGTAACCGAAATCGCTTATACCTCATCCGCGGGTGGAAGTTCAGAACTCTTTGTAGATCCTTAACAGAGTTGAAATTCTTGGCTAGCACAAATTCACCCTGGGTTAGGTAATGACTTGGTTCGCCTTTTCACGACATTTTTGCTATGAGGGTTCTCAAATGGGACAAACCGGAGGTGACCTATGAAACTGTCCTTCCTATCCTGGAAACCCCGAAAGGGATTAAGGGCTGAAGGCGTCGTTCTACTCTCGTTGCTGTTTCTGCCCGTCGTCTTGTGCCAGAGCTTGGTGTATGCTCAGGAGCCGTTCTATAAAGGCAAGTCAATTAAAATTGTTGTGGGCTTTAGTGCGGGCGGCTTTTATGACCGCTGGGCGCGTCTTGTCGCTCGTCATATCAATAAACATATTCCGGGAACCCCGGATATGATCGTTCAAAACATGCCCGGCGCGGGATCGGTCATAGCCACCAATTACGTTTACGGCGTGGCGCAGCCCGATGGATTAACCATCGGAATGCCCAGCGCCAGTGTCTACATGGACCAACTGGTCGGCCGCAAAGAGGCCCAGTTCGATATACGAAAATTCAAGTGGATCGGGACGCAGGATAAGAGACATCAGGTTGTTTACATGCGCACAGATGCGCCCTACAAGTCGATCGAAGATGTCATGAAGGCAAAGGAGCCGCCTAAATGCGGCGAGACCGGCACGGCAAGCCAAGGCTATCTGACCCTTAGAATTCTGGAAGAGGCCGTGGGAGTCAAATTCGGTTCGGTGTTGGGCTATCCTGGTGGAGCAGAGATCGACCTGGCAGCGGAACGGGGGGAGATAGTTTGCCGGGCGCTGAGCATCGATCCATTCTTTGGCCGGGAGCCTTTCGGTAGCTGGCGTAAAAAGGGATTCGTGCGCCTCCTCGTTCAAACCGCCAAGAAAAGGGATCCGAGGGCGCCTGATGTCCCTACCATCCATGAACTTATGGATAAACACCAGACCCCGGAAACAAACCGACGGGTGGTAGAGGCGCTCCTCGGAGCTACGGAATTCGGCAGCCCGCTGTTCGTTCATCCTGAAACCCCAGCAGGGCAAGTGCGCACGCTGCGGGCGGCCCATGCCAATGCCATGAAGGATCCCAAGCTGGTGGCCGAGGCGGAGAAGGGTAAAATGGACATGGATGCTTCGACAGGGGAAGAGCTTGATGCCATAACGCAAAAAATCATGGACCAGCCCGAAGAAATCATCATGCGGATTAAGAAAATCATGGGAAAGGGGTAGTAGAAAACACCTGCCGTCCCTTCGGTAATAGAGATTGGCGCTCAGCGGGATTCGAAAACCGACTCGGCCGGCGAAATAGCATACTGTTTTGCCGACACTTGAATGGACTCGCGCTTCTCGAAGGCATTGGGGCCGCCAAGATCTTTCTGCCGGCGCTCGCTTTTTTTCAACCTCTCGAAACCCAGGGCTTACTATCCTGGCGCGAAAAGCATCGACGTGCTCCCAGTAAGTCCGCGGGGTGAGGAGTGTGGTTAGCGGTTGGCGTCAAGCGAACCGTATTGATCTTTTTGAGTGAAGCTTAAGCTCTACGTAACGGCGACCTGAGAATAGCCATCAGCGTCCCGATGTCTGTCACCTTCTCTAGCCCCAGAACCAGGCCTTCACTACGCTCTATGTCGTCCGGGCGTAGTTGGTTGCGCCCACACTCCCGGTACTTGGCCAGTAGCTCGTCATCGGTCAGCGGCAGAGCGGGGTCGCCACGGGGAATGTCTATACATGCGCTGTAGCTTCGCCCATCCGTCGTCCGAATTGTCACCGGATTGCCGACGAACTTGGTATCCGGGCCGACGTCCGCCAGGCCGGGCCAGATGGGAACATCGGGGAAGGAAAGGTGGACCTTCTTCCTGGTCTCGACGATGCCGCGATTTTCCATCTTTTGAGATGTGAAAGTGTCGAGCGTCACCTGCTGGTCCACCACCGCGGCGGCAATGCAGTGCGGCATGCTGAACTTGGCTTGGTAGGGTGTTGCTGGCGTGGAGAAGGCGAGCACGCGCATGGCCCGTTCCGAGGTGCCCACTTCGACTTCGGCGATGTCCTTGTCACTAAGGCGATGCTCTTCCAGCAACTGGAACACTCCGTCCAGCGCCCGATGGGTGTGATAGCAGCTTGGGTATTTTTTTAACCCGATGCCCGGAGATTCGATGTAGAAGGGATTGCCCA
>JACPFE010000682.1 GCA_016183145.1 Deltaproteobacteria bacterium
AACTAGTCAACTCTAGACTTGACCCCTAGCCTGTAGAGAAAGAGCAAAGCGTTCAGCGCCTGGTTCTGCGTCGATGCGCTGACATGCGCGTCGCTGGCAAGGCTCGAAAGAAATTGTGCGATCTCCGGTTCCCCCATCTCGATCGGATGCCGCTTGTTGTGGAAAAAAATGAAGCGCTTGATCCAATGCACGTACGCTTTTTCTGTCCGGTAGCTGTAATGCCTCGTCCGGATTGCTTGGCGGACCTGGTCGAGGAGCTTCGGTTTCTGTGAACCCGGAGCCGGCGACACGGCCGGCGCCGTTTGTGCGTTGCCCGGCGCAATCTGAGGCCGACATTGGCTTATGCTACTCACTCTGAAATTATCCATAGCAACCTCCTGTCGCGGGATGATCGTTCAAGCCGTTCAAAAAGTTCAAACCGTTCAATTCGTTCGAAGAACAAAATCCGATGATCCCTTTTTAAGCCAAATTTCGCTCTGAGTTCTTTGAATCTATCTCGGGCATCTCATCCCAAGTTCTTCCATCAAGCTCGCGACCCGTTAGCTTCTTTCTCGTTCCGCCCCACTGTTTAAAGAAAAACGGAACGCCCTGTGCAATGCATCGATCCCTGATTTTTCTTACCCATTGCGGGGCCATCACGCGGGCTCCAGGCCCCGACTCCCCGCCCACGATTACCCAGTGGATTCCTTGAAGCGGCAGTCGAGGGATAGGTCCTAACAGCGGCTCGACTGATAAAAACCGAATAGCAGCAGGCACCTTCCGCAAGTGCTCGATGCGATAGGTATAGTCCGCATTTTCAACGCTCACGCCCATCCAGATATTGTCGTGCCAAGGAAGTTGTCCGGCGAGTTCGACCAGTCTCTCCGATCGCTTAGTCAGGATCTGGAACGTGTGCCAATCTGCCTTTCCCATAACCTCAAACACCGCCCGGATAAATTCCAACGGTACGTCCGAGTGAAAGAGGTCGCTCATCGAATTAACAAAGATTTTACGCGGCTGACTCCACCGCCTCGGCTGCTCAAGCAAATCCGGATGCAAAGTGACAGCGAAATTGTTGCGGTATCTCGCCTGCCCCATAGCATGTAATCTACGCGCCATCCGGTGCGCGTAACAGTTCTTACACCCCGGACTGATCTTCGTGCAGCCGGTCACCGGATTCCAGGTTGCATCGGTCCACTCAATCGTCGAGTCTTGGGCCATCTTTACCTCACAAAAATCCGAAGCCTGTTTGCGGATCCGAATATTTCACGGCGAACTCGCTGTTTATCCGACGTACCGTAGGGACTGCTTTCTTGAAAACTCTGTAGATGATTTTCTCTCTCGCTTCCCGTCATACCGCGCCTGCAGCTCGAGCCAATATCGTTCGGACATACCGAAGTAGTGCGCCAATCGATGGGCCATGTCGGCGTTGATGGAACGTTCTCCCCGGACGATCTCGTAGATTCGTCGTGGCGGAACGTTTAGCTCTTTGGCAACGCGATCCTGGCTGATCCCCAACGGTTCGAAAAAGTTTTCCAAGAGAACTTCCCCCGGATGAACCGGCAATAGTTTATTCCTATTCATTGCTCTTACTGCCTAGTTTCGGACGATTTGAACGACTTGAACTTTTTGAACGGCTTGAACGATTTGAACACTTTGATCTTTCTAAACGTTTGGAACAATTGGAACTCCTGGAACGTCTGGAACCGCGCCGTCATCCAACGGCCCCCTGCAAACACCACCTTCTTCTCACCCGATCGTAGTAGAGCCACAGGATATCGCCGCGGCGGGTTTCGGCGAAGTAGTATTCGCGCTGGATTTCCCGGTTCCACCAGCCGCCGGACAAAACATAGGGGCCGATGAGCTTGTCGACGGTGCCGTACTTCGGGCCGAGAAGGAGCCAGCCGTCTTCGTGGGTCTGGCGCGGGCCGGAAGAGAGAATCACCGGCTTGGCCATGATCCGGCGCACGAGTATTTTAGAAGAGTTCCAGCCGTTCCAATGGTTCCAATCGTTCCAGTCGTTCAATCGCTCCGCGGAGCCTGCCCTGAGCGCAGTCGAAGGGTTCAAAACGTTTTGGGGCAATTTCACGCGGTCGAGGGGCTCCCACGAAAAGCGCGCTTCGGGCAGATGGCCGTTGGCGAGCTTGGCGTAGACGACAGCTTCATCGCCGAATTCGGCGCGCAGGCGCGCCAGCGCGCGGTTGGCGGCGTCGAGATCGCGTGCAGGCCCTTCGGTAAAGAGACGCAGTTGCTCGGCGGTGGCGGCCGAGGCTTCGGCGCGCAGCTCGATTTCCACGACACCGGCGGAAAATTTTAGCGACTCCAGACGCAGGCGAACGAGATCGAGGATCTGCGCGGCATCGAGCGTCGGCACGGCCGGGCGGATCTGTTCTTTGAGTCGGCCATCCCTATCAATGAGAAAACAAAGCCAGAGCGCCGCCAGCGCCTGGGCGCGCTCGGCGAGAATGGCCAACATCGGATGGAGCATCTGCTTGATCAAAAAAAGCAGCCGCGTGCTGTCGCTCTCCGGATCGTCAAAGATATATTTTTGCGCGACAGGCTCCTCAGGCGCGCGGGGATCGAGCGGCATCCAGAGATCGCCGGCGGCCATGCGGTAAAGACGGTGCGCCTTCGCGCCGAAGCGCTCGCGCAAGCCG
Organism: Deltaproteobacteria bacterium; assembly: GCA_016183145.1. GTDB lineage: Bacteria > Desulfobacterota > Binatia > UBA9968 > UBA9968 > JACPFE01. The sequence continues at coordinate 2,637 of JACPFE010000682.1, forward strand.
CCCGGCGGCAGGGAAAGCAGGCCGCCCACCGTCTTGATGCCGAGCTTGAAGAGCGCATCGCGAAAGCCGGCGTCGAGATCCAAACGGCTGAGCGGCACTTGCCGCGCCGCCTGCTTCTCCTCGGCGGGATCACGGAAAACCGTTATGCCCCTCTGGACTCGCGCGACCGCATAGGTGCCGAAGCGAGTGAAGCCGACGGTGAGGTTGACAGCAAATCGCTGCGCTTCCATCTCTTGGTAAATTGCGTAGCCCCAGCTTCGGGGAGAAGCATAGAGCAGCTTGAGCCCCGCGCCATTGAGCCAGAAGACTCCCGCATCTTGAGCCGAAGGCTCGACTTCAGGCGTGAAGCGCATCAGCCGCTGAGTCAGCGTGTCGACCGCTCCTTCGATCTCCTTCGGAGCGACCGCGCCGGCGCGCAGCCCGCTAGCCAAAGAAAGAGCCGCGGCATAACGCAGCCCCGGCAACACGCCGAGTTGCCGCGCTTTCTCGTTCACCCAGAGAACCAATCCCTGCGGTTTGTCTTCGGCGACGACGGCGACGGGCTGCGCCGCCCACTCGGGGCGACGCCTGAGCAGAAGCTGGAGCGGGAAAGCCGGCAGATCAACACAGGCCAGCCGGCCCGGAGTAGAATTCTTCATGAGACCAGGTCGGCCCGCGCCGTTTGTCTTTGAGCACGCGGAGGGCACAGGCGAAGCGGCTTTCGGCAATACGTTTTTTCTCGGCATGCGCCCTGAGCGAGACCAGCGAGCCGAGCGAGAAAACTCTTCGTTCTTTTTCCGTCAAGCAGGCCAGCGCCGTGTGATGACGATGGGCAAGCCCGGTTAAACGAGTTTGCAGTGGCACGGGAATATCGGCGACGCCGAGATTGAGCACGACGAGGCCGAAGCCGCCGGAGCGCAAAAGTTTCTCGCCAGCGCGCGGGATACTTGCAGCACCGGACATACGAACGACCACCAGGGCCGACAAATCGATGCCATTCTCGGCCACGTCGGGCGGATAGAAAAAATTTGCCGTCGAGGCGACCCAACCCACCGGCTCGCCTCTCTTCTGTGCTTGCAATACCAACCCAAAGGCGATCGTCAACGCCGCCGAAGCTCCGGCGCCCGAGATCTCCACCAGCCGCCCGGCGACTTCCGGAAGAGTCCAGGGCGATGGCTGAGTCTTTGGGACTTGATGATGGAGGATCGAAGATAGAGGATAGCGGCCATCTTCCATCCTCGATCTTCTATCCTCGGCCAAA
>JACPFE010000698.1 GCA_016183145.1 Deltaproteobacteria bacterium
GAGGCCCGCCTGGGTTCCGTCATACCCGCGAAAGCGGGTATCCAGGCTAATTCGGCGCAACAAACCTGGATTCCCGCGTGCGCGGGAATGACGAGTCGAGGAGGGCACCCTGTGGAAGGAAATCCCTCCATTTTCATCCTCGGCGGGCGAGCGTAGGATCATGGCCCACTTCGTGGTAAATCCTTCTCCACACTAACCCCGGAAGAATCTTAAGTCACTGCGCGCGACAGAGCTGCTGTCGCCGTACCTTGCCGGGGAAAACATCGTTGCAATGACCGTCTTCGACCACTGTGGCGCCGTTGACGACGACGGCTTTCATGCCTGGCGGATGGCGCTTTACTTCCTGGGCATCGATGATATCGGGGAGTTTTTTGCTGACCAGGTCGTCGATCTTATCGGCGTCGAACACCGTCACGTCGGCCGGCATTCCTTCTTTCAATAGTCCGCGGTTGAGACGCAGCTTTTCCGCCGGAAAGCCGGTTAGCTTGTGCACCGCTTGTTCGAGATTGAAGAGACCCTTCTCACGGCGCCAATAGCCGAGAACCTTGGTCGGCGCGCCATGCCAGAAGAAACGGTCCAGGTGAGCGCCCACGTCGGTGCCGATAAGGCTCGTGTCGGACTTGATCATCTCAGCGAGCAGCTCCTGGTGCGCGTTGGCAAGGCCGTGGTAAACGCATTGTGATTTGAGATCGTCTTCGAGCCAGGTGTCGAAGAAAGCGTCCACCGCCGGCTTTTCGGTGAGGCGGGCGATTTCTTCGACGTTTTTGCCTTCGAGTTTTTTTAGTTCGGGCCTCTCGATATGTTCGAACACCACCCGGCCCCAGCCATGCCATTCGGCGAATTCCGGTTTGCCGGCGGCGGCGATGCGCTCTTTTTCGAGATTTTTTCTGGCTTCTTTATCTTGCAGCGGGCTCTTTAGATTGCCCGAATTCTTGATCGCCTCCCAGGTCGGCAGGCCGTTTAAGAAGAAGCAGTCGTCGATGGTAAAGCGGCGGATGTGAGTATAAGGAATGACGACTCCGTAAACTTCTTGACCGCGCTTCAGGGCTTCCCGCATGAACGCGATAGCCCTCGTCGCATCCGCTTTTTGCCCAGGGCGCTGGCGGAATTCATTTCCGATCTGCAAGCAGCGGATTTTTTCCAGCATTGACGGGACGCCGGTGTCGGGCTGGAGCATCATTTGAAAACCGTTGAACTGAAAGCAGCCGTTATAATCGGCGGCGACGCTGGCCAGCTCGATGATTTCATCATGCGTGGCGAAGGTGCTCGGCGTGCCGGCATGAATCGCGGGGCCGCCGCGCGGACTAGTAGAAAAGCCGATGGCGCCCAGCTCCATGCCCTCGCGCACCATCTTTTTCATCGCGGCCAATTCCTCGGCGTTCGCCTCGCGCTGATAAGCGGCCTCGCCCATGACCGTCAGCCGAACCGGAGAGTGGGGCATCAGCGGCAACACGTTAACCGAGATTTTGCCTTCGATGTAGTCAAGATACTCGGCGAATGTATTCCACCTCCAATCCTTGTCGTCCACGTATTTGTCGAGGACGCGGCGGAGATATTGCACCAAAACCTGGCGCGGCTCCGGCTTCGGCGGCACCGGCGCGCAGGAAGCGCCGCAGTCGCCGATGACGATGCTGGTCACGCCGTAGTTCACCACCGGGTTGCCGTTGGGGTACTGGACGACGAAGGCGTCCATGTGTGTATGCGCGTCGATGAAGCCCGGGGCGACCACATGCCCCTTGGCGTCGATCTCTTTTTTTCCCGATCCCAAGTTTTTGCCGATCACCGCGATCTCCTCTCCGTCGATCGCGACATCCGCTTCGTAGCCGGGGCTGCCCGTACCGTCGATCACCATGCCGTTTCGGATCACCAAGTCATGCGCCATAGAGGAAATCTCCTTTCAAGTGTCAAATTCTTATCCCATCGAACCTTGCTCGCTGTCAACTGCTCGGAAGCAGTTTCGGGTTTCGCGTCCCGGGTTTCGGGTTCCGAGTTCAACGGAAACGCGCTGGCAGAAGCTAGTGTTCTGTCTCAGAAGTTCATTTAACAAGTCGCGGTCTTCCCGTCGTCATTCCCGCGCAAGCGGGAATCCAGCGGTCCTTCGAAGTCCTGGATTCCGGCTCGCGCCAGCTATCGCCGGCTTGGCCGGAATGACGGATAGAGTTAGGTAACGAATTTTTGAGACACCACACTAGCTTGAAAATGAATCAATCAGCCGAACGGAGAGGGCGAGTCTCGTTGGCAGAGCTGGTCCATAGAGTTCCGGGTCTCGCATTAACGCGAAACCCGAAACTCGGAACCGCGCGAAGCGCGCTTACATCGCGTCTTCTGGCCGTTCGTATTTCGCCCTGCCCATGCGTTCTTTGATCGTCGGGTAGGCGACGGTGAAGACGGTGATGGCAATGAGAATCAGAACGCTTGGGAAAAGCAGCCACGCCCCATAGGCCGCGGTGGAAATCCACAAATAATTCTCCGCGATCTTGCCGAGCGTAAGCCCTAAAATCAGCGGCGGCCGCGGCCAGCCAAACTTGACCATGAAGTAGCCGATGAAGCCGAAAATCAAAGTTGCAATGATGTCGTTGAGGTCGTTATTGGCCGTGAATGAACCGATAAATACGAGGAAAAGAAGAAACGGAATCAGGAGCGATCCTCGGATGAAGGTCAAAGCCGCAAGATGATTGAGGATCAAGAAGCAAACTGCCGCCACGATAAGATTGGCGATGATTAAAATCCAAACCATCGCGAAAGTGACGTCGAGGCGCGATTTGAGCATTTCCGGACCTGGATTTAAGCCGACGATCAACATGGCGCCAAGCAGTAGGGCCATGGCGCCGCTGCCGGGAATGCCGAACGCAAGGGTCGGAATGAGGTCGCCGCCGCGGGTCGAGTTGTTAGCCGAGCCCGGACCGAGAACCCCTTCAACCGCGCCTTGACCGGCTCGGGATTTATCTTTTAATCCCTGCACCGCATGAGCGTAAGAAATCCATTGGGCAATATTGGCGCCCAAAACGGGAAGCACGCCGAAGTATACGCCGATAAGGCTGCATCGCATGACCAACCAAAAATGGCGGAACGTGTCTTTGACGCCTTCCATTACGCCGGTGAGTTTTTCGGATTTCTTACTAGCGATACTTGTCCCTCGAACCGCTAGGTCCACAATTTCCGGAATCGCAAACAAGCCCACGACCACGGGGATGAGGTCGAGACGATCCCATAGATAGAGAGATCCGAAAGTGTAGCGCAAGGAGCCGGTCTGAGGATCGACGCCGATGGCCGCCAGCATCAGGCCGATACCGCCGGCCAAAAGGCCTTTAATCAGTGAGGCTCCGGCGAGGGTGCCGATAAACGTAATGCCCATGATCGCGATGATGAACAATTCAGGCGAGCCAAAGAGCAGAACCAGCGGCCGCATAATCGGGATCGAAATTGCAAGAGACAGTGCGCCGATGATCGCACCGACGACAGAACTCGTAATAGCAGCGCCCAGGGCTCGTCCGGCCTCGCCGTTTTTCGACATGGGATAGCCATCTAAGATGAGCGCGGCTGAGGATCCCTCCCCAGGGATGCCGAATAGGATCGACGTCAGATCTCCTGTCGTACCGGTCACGGCGAGCATCCCTAGAAGAAAACAAAACGCTGAGATAGGATCTTTGATGTTGTAAGAGAAGGGCAGCATCAGCGCCAGCGTTGCCAGACCGCCGAGGCCGGGCAGCAATCCAACGAAAAAGCCAACGGTAACCCCTATCAACAGATAGCCGAAGGCCGGCCATGCCACGACTTTCCAAAACCCTATGATAAAAGTTTCAAGCATTTACGTCTCCTACGAGAATCCTAGATGGACTCGACGAATGCTCCTTATCGCATCTCAGCGGCGGAATCAACCCGTTTTTCGGGCGATTTTTCGGGCGAGCTACTTCTTGCCTTTCTGGTCCACGAGCTTGAGGTCGAACTTGCCGGGCGACTCCTCGTAGAAGAGCGCGCCTTCCTTCGGGCCTCCGCCGCTGACGTGGACGTCCCCGCCTGGGATGGAGATATAGGAACCCCCCGCTATCCGTATTTCCTTATATTACAGTTCACACCGCTCGTCGTAACGCAGTTGCCCGGTTCGGCTGGTTGGTGAATGCCGGGTTTACAGAGTCATCGGGAACGGATATATCAGACTCGAATTGTGTTCTCAAAACCATCAGTCATGAGGGATTAGGATATCATGATTTTTCTGACCAACGAACATATCCAGCAGGTTCTCGACATGAAGACCTGCATCGAAGCGATGGAAGAGGCCTACCGTGAACTTAACGAGCAGCGCGCCGGTTATCGGCCGCGCATCGACTTCTACGTGCCGGCGGAGCCGCATTATTACCGCTGGGGCACGATGGAAGGCGC
>JACPFE010000697.1 GCA_016183145.1 Deltaproteobacteria bacterium
AAAGATTCGGAATGCTTCGAGAACCTCAGCATGAACGGAAATGGGCCAATGATATCAAGTCTCCTCCGTTCGTCCTGAGCCCTGTCGAAGGACTCCGAGGTGGTTTTTCAGCAACCTGCTACCGGTCGATCAGCTCGGCGGCGGCCTGGTAGGTCGCGAATTTCTTCCACACGTAGGGCGAGCTGTAGCCGTTGCGGATGCGTTCGATGCGCTCGGGACGGCTGAAAAAATCGCGGTTGGCCGACGCCGAAATCTCCCCCAGCTCTTTTCTGGACAGATGGCGGGTGGGCATGACCGTGTGAATCGCGTCCCAGTTTTCCAGGTCGAGGGTTTCGATCCGCGTGTCGCGCAAGGCCTGGCGCCAAACCGGCGAGCCCGGCATCGGCGTCAACAGCATCAGCACGGCGACGTCCGGATCGATCTCGTCGACGATGCGGTAGCGGTATTTGATTTTCTCCGCGTCGTCTTCCCAAAAGCCGTTCATATAGGTGCCGACGGTGGCGATGTCATGGTTCCGCAACAGCTGCACCAGACCTTTCAAATCGTCGATGGTGTAGCGCTCATCGCTTTTGTGAATATTGGCGAGTTCCTCGTCCGTGCCCGCCTCGATGCCGAAAAGCACCTGGTAGCAACCGGCCCGGCGCAGGCGCGGAATCAGATCGGCGTCGCGCATAAGGTTGCGCGCGCGGCCCATGAAAAACCACTGGATGTCAAGGTCCCTTTTTTCCAGCTCGTCCAACAAGTCGAGCATTTTTTGCCGGTCGGAATTGAAATCATCGTCCATGAAGTTAAGCGCCTTAACACCGTGGATTTTGTTCAATAGCTCCATTTCATCGGCGACAAGCTTGCCCGAGCGGGTGCGGTGGAGAAAAAAATCGCCGCTGCGGCGCGGATCGATCAAGCCCCACTCGTAACAAAAGCTGCAAGCGCCTTCGCAACCGCGGCTGGTGACCGCCTCGTTGTAGTGTTCGATCTGCGAAAAGCCGATGTACCGGCTCATTGGAAAGAGATCATAAGCCGGCATCGGCAGAGCGCTCAAGTTTTGCATCGGCGGGCGCGGGGGCGTGAGCTGAACTTCGTCGTTGTCGCGGTACGCCAATCCCCGAATCTCCCGGAGCGAGGGCGCGTCCTTCTTCAATTCCTCCAGCAGTTCCACCAGCGTCCATTCCGCTTCGCCGATAAGCAGATAATCGAGCTGCGGCGCCAGTCCTATGATCTCTTTCGGAATCGCCGAGACCCCCAAGCCGCCGAGAATCGTGATGAGGCGGGGAAAGGCTTCCTTCAACGCGCTCATCGCTTCGAGATTGAAAACCACCGGGCTTGCGCCGCCGTCGGTGACCAAACGAGTGCCGAGAAAAACCGCGTCGGGCGCCAGCGCGCGAATGCGCTCCAACATCTCCTCCTGACTTAATTCCAGGGCGCGGCAATCGAGGGCGTCAACGTCCGCGACCTTGCGCTCGCGCACGAAAGCCGCCAGGTGCGCGTGTAGGGGATTGCAGGCTATATGCTTCTGTCCCCAGCGGACCCAATTGCGCATCGGCGGCGTGAGAAAAAGTAATTTCATTGGCTCACCTCGGTTTAAGCTCAGGTACTTTGCATTGCTGGTGTTGTGGTGATTATTGCAGCAGATTATGTGCCAGTTCTGACCGGTGGGTGTGCCGAGAACGTCAAAACGCAGTCGGGCGGCGCAATTCTGTCAGGAGCAGGGGGGTGGCGCTCGAGAATTTCTATTTAAGGTATTGAAAGTTAAGACGTAAATTTTATTTCAGGCTGGTGGGAGAGGTTTCGCTTTTTAGCATGCCGGCTCGCCGGTTACGATTGACATCGGCTGCACTAGCATACCTCGTCTTACTACTTCTGCGAATGGGGCGGGGATTCCTTCCTAAAGCTGATAAGATTCTTGGCGATTATTTTAACGGGTGGTTCCGATTGACGATGGCATCGACATTGCGTCATCCCCGATTAGAATTACCGTTGAGGAGCAGAATGAAACCGAGCAGCGAGTCTATACCTTTTCCTGGTATCGCCACGACCGCCGATGGCTCGGAGGCGGTGGTGTGGGTGGAAACCCGTGTCACCCAGGGCGCTTGCGCCTACCCGATCACGCCGTCGACCAACATGGGCGGCGGTTATCAACTGGCCGTTGCCAACGGCCAGCGCAATCTCTGGGGCGAACCGTTGGCTTTCCTCGAACTAGAATCCGAGCATAGCTCCGCAAGCACCTGCGAAGGTTTCGCCCTGGCGGGCGGGCGCGTGGCGAATTTCACCTCGGGGCAGGGCTTGATTCTGATGAAGGAAGTGCTCTACGTGATCGCCGGTAAACGGCTGCCGGCGGTGTTCCATGTCGGCGCCCGCGCCCTCACGTCTCAGGGGCTCAACATCCATGCCGGGCACGACGATGTCATGGGCGTCGCCGACTGCGGCTGGGGCATGTTGTTTGCGCGCAACGTGCAGGAGGCCGCCGACCTGGCGCTGATCGCGCGCCGCGTCGCCGAGGAGTCCGAGACTCCGTTTTTCAACATCCAGGACGGTTTTCTTACCACCCACACGATCGAGAGTCTTAAGCTTCCCGAGCCTGACTTGATGAAACAGTTCGTCGGCGATCCCAACGGCGAACATCGGCTGCGCAATCTCATGGACCCGGCCCATCCGATCATGAGCGGCGTGGTGCAGAACCAGGACAGTTACATGAAAGGGAAAATTGCCCAGCGCTACTTCTACGATCGGATTCCGCCGATCATGAAGCGAGTGATGGGTGAATTCCAATCCCTGACCGGGCGGCGTTACGGGATGATCGATGGTTACGAGTTGGACGATGCCGAATACGTGATTGTCGGCATGGGAAGCCTGATTGAAACCGCGACCGCGACAGCGAAATATCTGCGGCGTCATGAAGGGATGAAAGCCGGAACGCTCCACGTGACCAGTTTCCGGCCGTTTCCGGGGCGGCAGATCGTCGCGGCACTGAGACATGTTAAAGCCATCGCCGTGGTCGAGCGCATGGATAATCCCATCGCGCAATCGAATCCGTTGACCGCGGAGATAAAGGCGGCGTTCAGCGACGCTTTGTCAGGGGCGGCGGGATATCCGGCGATCGATCAGATTCCGGCGATCTATTCAGGGTCGGCGGGCCTGGGTAGCCGCGATGTGCGGCCTGGGGATTTTGTCGCCGTGATCAATCACATGCGCGCACGCGACCAACAACGGTTCTTTGTCTTGGGCATTCAGCACCCCCTGGCCATCGCGCCTGAGAGTGAGCCCGATGTCCGCCCCAAAGGCGCGTTTTCGATGCGCGGCCATTCCGTCGGCGGCTACGGTTCGGTTACGACCAACAAAGTGATCGCCACCATCGTCGGGGACCTGTTCGGTCTTCAGGTACAGGCCTATCCGATGTACGGCTCGGAGAAAAAGGGCTTGCCCACGACTTACTTTTTAACGGTCGCCGAGGAGCCCATCGGCGCCCACGCAGAATTGAAGCATGTCGACTTCGTGCCGCTCAATAACGTAAACGCCTTCAATCTCGGCAACCCCCTTGCCGGTCTTGTGCCGGGGGGCGCCGTTTTCGTCCAGCATCAGAGCCGGGATCCGCAGCGAGTGTGGAAGACCATTCCGGAGAACGCGAAGCGGTTCATCCGCGACAACCGGATTCGCGTGCTCGCTCTGGATTCGGTCAAGGTGGCGCAGGAAGTTTCGAGCCACGCACAATTGGCGCAGCGGATGCAGGGCATCGTGCTGCTCGGCGTTTTCTTGCGCGTGGCGCCGTTTGTGGCCGAGCGAGGATTGAGCGATGAGCAAATCTACGCGGCGATCGAGCAGTCGCTGCGCAAGTTCTTCGGCAAACGGGGCGAGAAAGTCGTCATGGAGAATCTGCAAGCGGTCAAGCGCGGGCGAAGCGAGGCCATCGAAATTCCCAGCGAGATCATGATGGCGGCGGCGTAGGGACAATCGTTATGGATGAGTTCACCGTAAGAGATTGGATGCATCGGGGCGTCGTCACCTGCCGGCCGGACACGCCCGTTGATAAAGTAGCCGAAACGATGGACGCGAAGGATATCAG
>JACPFE010000093.1 GCA_016183145.1 Deltaproteobacteria bacterium
GAAGAGTTTGGGTCCTTTGAATTTCCCGGCGCGATAAGTCTTTTCCGAGAGATCGAGCGGATATGCGGGAGACACCGTCGCCAGATAGGGCGGCCTTTGCACCCGCCAGATCTCAAAGAGATCGCGCTTCTCATGCAAGAGACCATGGGGCGAGGACGGCGTGATCGGACAGGTTGCCGTGCGCGAGCCGTAGGGAGTGCTGGCCGAGGTCTGAAAACCGGTATTGCCGTAGGATTCGTTGTCGTAGCAGAGGTAGTAGAAATCCAGTCCGCGATGAATGGCCGCCATGGTTGACGATAGGCCAATGTCCTGTGCCGCGCCGTCGCCGGTGAGAACCACGACTTTGCGATCCTGGTCGGCGCTGAGCTTCCCTTTCGCTTTAAGAATGTCCAGGGCGTCGCGCGCGCCTTGCGCGCCTGCGGGAGCGCAGGCCATGGCCGTGTAAATCCAGGACGAGTTGAGCGGCGTTAGCGGATAAGTGGCGAGCAGGGTCGAGCAGCCGGCGGCGTTGACGAAGACGACGTTCTCACCGAGCGCCTTGTGAAACAGGCGCAAGTTCAGTTGGCCGCCGCAGCCGGCGCAAAGCGGACCGCCCGGTCCAAGCGGCTCCTCATGGGAGATGGTGCGCAGGCTCTTATAAAATTCACGTTTCACGGCTTGGTTCTCCTACTCACCATGTGAAGGCTCGCCGTTCGTCCTTCGACAGGCTCAGGATGAACGGCTATCCGATTTGCCATATTCACTCCTCACGCCGCTCGTGGTGAGCGCGTCGAACCATGAGCGGTGTTGTCACTCCCTCTAGCGATGGCGAAGAATCGACCCACTTGGCGGCACTCTTCGCCGGTAAAGAGCAGGTGGGGGCGCGCCGTTTCGGCGGCGCTCTCCGTTGGGTTTTCCATGCTCGCCAGCATGCCGTCGAACTCGCCGGGGCGAAACCGCCGCCCGCCCAGACCGCCGATGAAGGAAAGCAGCACCGGCGGCCGGTCAGCGAGTGGGTAGAGCGCGCTGGCGATCTCACCGAAAAGAATGCCGCCTTTGCCGACTGAAATATTCTGATCCACCACCGCCACACCCTTGCGCCCGCGCAGAACGCGCTGCAGCTCTTCATGGGGAAAAGGACGAATCATACGCAATCGCGCCAGGCCGATCTTCTTGCCCTTTTGGCGCAGCCGCTTGATCTCCGCTTTGCCCATGGATGCAAACGAATTGGTCATGACGATGACGTAGTCGGCGTCGTCGAGCATAAACTCCTCGATGATGCCGTGGCGCCGGCCAAATGTTTCGGCGAACTCGCCCGCGATCTTCGGGTAGATCGTCAGAACGTTTTCTGCGGCGTTATGCATCTGGTGTTTAAAATAACTGTACAAGCTCGGATCCAGGACGGCGGCACCCATAGCGACCGGTTCGCGATTGGACAGAAGGGGATAGGCCGGTCTGAACGCGGGAAGAAAGTTTTTTGTTTCTTCTGGCTCGGGCACCTCCACCGCCTCCCGCGTGAACGACAGGTAAAAGCCATCGAGATTAACGATCGCCGGCAGCAGAATCTTTTCATGTTCGGCGAGGCGATAAGCCATCAGGATCGAGTCGAGCACTTCCTGGCTGGTCTCGGCATGAAACTGGAGAAAGCCGGTGTCGCGCGCCGAGAGCACGTCGTTGTGATCGGGTTCCAGGGTGATCGGATGGGCCAGGGCGCGGGAAACGTTGACCAGCACCAGCGGCAACCTGAGCCCGGCGATGGCGTAGAGCATCTCAAAGCCGTAGAGAAATCCCTGGCTGGAAGTTGCAGTGAAAACCCGCACGCCCGTGGCCGCCGCGGTGGCCGCCGCCGCCAGCATGGAGTGCTCGGAGTCCATCATCACGACGCGCGCGGGTATCTCGCCGAGTTGACTCCAGCCCGCCAGTGTCTCGAGGATCTCAGTCTGCGGCGTGATCGGAAACGACGGCACGTAATCGACCTCAGCCAGTCTGGCTCCCCAGGCGGCGGCGGCGTTGCCGGTAAGCATCGTTCTCGTCATCAAGCCTCCAACCTCCGGCTGATGGCATCGGTCGGACATTCTTCGAAACAGATCATGCAGCCCTTGCAATGATCGTAATCGACATGGGGAAAATTCTCTGCGTCCAGGCCCATCGCCGCTTCGGGACAGTAGAGATAGCAGAGGAAGCAGCGCTTGCATTTGCCGAGTTCGATCTCCGGCCGCTCGGTGCGCCAGTTGCCGGTCTCGCGCAAGGCCGCGCTGCCACGATGCCTGATCGTCGGCCCGGCGAACTGCGCGGAGCCCAGATAGGGGACCGCTTGCCATGCGGTTTCCAGGATTTCCGCCGCCGTTGGCGCGGGGGAAACCGGGACGATCGGCGCCTGCGCATATGCTTTGCGCGCTGCGGCCTGGTTTTTTTCGATGATGTCCACCGGCAATCCGAACTCGGCGATTTCAATTTTCACCGCTTCGCTGAGTGCTTGGAGCTCGATGGCGGGGATAGACCTTGCCGCTACCGCGGCCGCCGCGGCGCTGATAAAGGCGCTGCCGATCAGTTGCCGGGCGATGGCGCTAAGATCGATGAAGATATAATTCGCCGGCGGCAAATGTTTTGTGTGCGCGGCGAGCTGATCCGGATCGGCGTTGACAAATAGCGGCGTGTGCGCAAAGACGCCGTGAAAAACCTGTTCCGGCGCTTCCTTCAATAGAGAGTCGTCCATCACTACGGCGAGACCGGGCGTCTCTACATAACCCCGTTCGCCGATCGGTTCCCGGCCCAGGCGTGTAAAGGAAGCCAGCGGCGCGCCGCGCCGTTCAGCGCCGAACAGTGCGAAGTCCTGGGCGTAGAGCCCCGATAGAAAACCGCTTCGGCCAAGGATGCGGCTGGCGATTTTTGCTCCCTGGCCGCCCCGTCCGTGAAAGCGAATTTCGATCATCAATTTGACCTCGATCGTTCCATCTGAAGATTCCGCAAGAGTAGTGCCACGAACTCTTAGATCTGAATGGCGAGCTAGAAGGGGATTTTGCGCCGTATCGCGGTGGCGTGAGCTTCTATCTTGCACTCTTGCGATGGCGACCAGGAAATTTTTTCAACAATGCGAAAGCACGCAGCCAGATCGGCGAAAAATCGAGATTGTGGACTGGCACAATGATTGCGGAATGTCCTTCGTGGGAAAATGAGCAGCATATTCTGAAAGGGGGTAACGACAATGGCAGACAAGGCAAAGGAGAAAGAAACCAAGGCGGTGACGCCCTGGCGACCGTTCATGGACCTCACCCGATGGGAGAGGGATATGGATCGAATTATGGAGGATTTTTTTGATCGAAGGATGAGGCCGTGGTGGCCGGAGCGGTGGCTGAGGAGGGAAGTGATGGAACTGGAGGCGCCGGCGGTGGATCTGTTCGAAGACAAGAACGACATCGTGGTCAAAGCCGAGCTACCGGGGATGGAGAAGGAGAACGTGGAGGTGAAGTTGACCGACCACATGCTGACGATCAAAGGGGAGAAGAAAAAAGAGGAAGAGATCAAGGAGGAGAACTACTTTCGGAGCGAGCGCTCCTACGGGTCGTTTATAAGGACGTTAGAGCTGCCCGCGGACGTCCATGCCGACAAGGTCAAAGCGAGCTTCAAGAATGGCGTATTGGAGGTGAGGCTGCCGAAGACCGAAGAGGCCAAGACCAAAGAGATCAAGGTGAAAGTGGAGTGAGGAAGCCGCGCGCGAGCGTAGGGTGACGATAACCAAGGAGGAAATCATGTATACGGGGATGCTGATACCGCTGGACGGTTCGAAGACGGCAGAAAAGGTTTTGCCCTACGCTCGCTACCTGGCCGGTCGACTCAAAATACCGGTGGAGTTAGTGGCGGTCATCGATATTGCGGAACTGGCCTCCCAGGTTTCCGCCGAGAGAGCCCGCTTTCTCGATACCATGATCGAAGACGGCGTGCGTCAGAGTAAAGAATACCTCACAAGAATCGCCGGGACCTTCCCGGGCAGCAGGGTCAAATGCACCGTCGAGAAGGGCAGGGCCGAGGACGCCATCATCGGCCGAGGCGAGGCGGACACAGGAATGCTGATCGCGATGGGAACCCACGGCCGTTCGGGGATGAACCGCTGGCTATTGGGGAGCGTCGCGGAAAAAGTCTTGCGTGGGACCGCCAACCCGCTTCTCTTGGTGAAAGCGACGGACCAAGCCAAGTCGGAAGGTGAAGCGACTCTCAAATCCATCGTGGTGCCCTTGGATGGTTCCGAAGTTGCCGCAAGCGTGCTGCCGATGGTCGCTGGCCTGGCCAATAAGCTTGCTCTCGAGGTGGAATTGTTCCGCGCCTTCAACATCCCTTACAGTGTGTACGGCACGGGCGACGGTTACTCCGCGATCAACATCGACGAGTTGATTGTCGAAGTGGGCAACGAAGCGCGGGAATATCTTGAGAAGAAAAGCGCGGAGCAAAAAAAACTGGGCGTCGCCAAGGTGACTTGCACGACGAAGGAAGGCTTCGGCGCGGATGAAATCATTTCTCTGGGGCGCAAAACCCCGGACAATTTCATCGCGATGTGCTCCCACGGGCGCTCGGGGGTGAAACGCTGGGTGTTGGGTAGCGTCACCGAGACCGTCGTTCGCCACACCGAAGATCCGGTCTTGATCGTGCGACCCGGATGACGTCCGATCGGCAAGGGAACGGCGCGGCTAGAAGGGTGGGTGTCATGTATTCGAAGATTATCGTGCCGCTGGA
>JACPFE010000705.1 GCA_016183145.1 Deltaproteobacteria bacterium
GCGTTACAACTCATTCGTCGACGCGGGCAAAGATGCCGACTTCGGCAAGTCGGCGCCGAAGCACAAAATCCAAAAGCCGCCGTTCTATGCGGCCTGGGCAACGCCCAACGTGCACGATACGCGCTCGGGGCTGCGGATCAACGCGAAGTGCCAGGTCGAAGATATGAACGGCCAACTGATTCCCGGCCTGTACTGCGCGGGCGAATCCGCCGGCGGATTTAATCAGCATGGCCTCGGCCGCTGCACCACCCAGGGCTACATTGCCGGCAAAAACGCGGCGGCGGCGACAGGACGGGAGTGAGCTTCGGCTCTCTTCCACGTCAGCGGGCCGTTTTTGTCCTGGTGGCGGCAGTTGCGCCGGCCGAACTGTCGATGCGCTTTAACCCCTATGGTGGTCGAACGAATCGACCAGTCCACAAGGCGGCTCACGATAGAGTCGTCGGCACGGTCCTCAAGGGAATCTGGGACAACATCGACAAGCTGCCGCCGCTTCACCCCTGAAAAACTCCCTGTGAATTTGCGCGGCCAGATTGCGCACGATCTGAAGGCCAATTTCGGCCAGCGACGGTTCACCCCAGCGCGAAGAGCGCCTTGGGGTTGTGGTAGGTGATCTTTTCGTATTGGCTCGGGGAAATGTCGCCCTTCGCTTTCAGATTGCGCAGTGCGTCGATTTCCGTCGATTGATCGTTGTGGCCGTAGTCGGTGCCGATGGTGATGTTGTCTTCTCCCGCATATCTCAAAATATAATCCACGTCGTCGTCGGTCTGGCACGAGACGTACTGGCGGTACTCCTTGAGCGGGTTCTCCGGCAGCGATTTCCCCTGGGCGCCCCAGCGCCGCTGCAAATCTTTTACCACGTAGGGAATCCACTGCGCGGCGGCCTCGGCCCAGTGGAAGCGAAGCTTGGGGAATAATTTCGGAACTTCGCTCATGATGATCGAATGAAACGCGCCAATCACCGGGATGCGGAATTTCGCCGACGTGCACGCCCGCGGCCAAGTCGAGGCGGCTCATCTGTTCGTAAAGCGGATAGAAATAAGGATCGGTGATAAGCCGGTGCCCTTCGATGCCGCGCATGAAGACGCCGCAGGCGCCCTGCTCCTGGCAAAACTTGAGTTCTTCCAGCGCCGCGCTCATGTCGAGCAGCGGCAAGACGCAGATCCAGCCCAGCCGTCCCTGGCCTTGTCGATAAATATCGGCGAGCCAGCGGTTATAGCCTTTGCAGATGGCGACTTCCCACTCGGGCTTGTCGGTAATCTGCTCGATGAAAATCGTCGGATAGAGCACTTGAACATCAATGCCCAGCTCATCCATGTGGCGCACCCGGGCGGGGACGTTTTCCATCTCGCGGGTCTCGCGCGGAGTGTCCATCAAGCGACCGGTGCGCTTCGAAACATCGGCGAGCTCGCGCGCGGTCATCACGATGCGGACGAGGCCGCGGATCTTGCCGTCGACGAACCAGAACTCCTGG
This sequence comes from Deltaproteobacteria bacterium, assembly GCA_016183145.1. GTDB lineage: Bacteria > Desulfobacterota > Binatia > UBA9968 > UBA9968 > JACPFE01. Next base: position 1,472 of record JACPFE010000705.1, read on the forward strand.
CCGCTCTCGCCGTGCGGACGCACGACGACCGGCCGATATTTCTGATCGGCTCGGTCCATGAAGTCCCAGGTATGTTCGGTCTCGACGACATGGGCGTCGGAATCGATGGTCGGCATGGCTCAATACCTCCGCCTTTGAATCACGCTGGCTCAGCGTGTCTGCGCGTAGAGCTTATCAATCGCCCCGCTCTGCTCGAGCTCCCGGATAAAGCGTGGTTCGACGAATCCTTGAGGGTCGGCGGTCTTGGCGCGCGGGTCGCGCGCGGCGGCGAGGTCGAAGATTGTCTGGACAGCGGCGGGGGCCGCGTAGGGAACCTTGGGGAACTGCTTGATGACGAAGGACTCATAGGCGTCCTCGAGCGCTTCGCGATCCTGGACGCGCAGATACTTCTGCATCACGGCGAGCGAGGCTTGCTTGTTCGTCTTGGCGTGGTGGATCGCTTCTACGACGACGCGGGCGACGCGCCGGACGATATCCTCATGGGTCTGAATGTAAGCCCGCCGGGTCACCAGACCGCCTTGGAGGAACGGAATCCCCAGCTCCACGCCGTCGGCGACGATTCGGAAGCCAAAGCGCCGCGCCTGCACGGTTTGCGGCGAATCGAGCACCGTGGCGTCGAGTTTTTTCGCTTCCATGGCGGCCAGGCGAGTGGCGGGGCCGCCGCCGCCGGCCTGAATGATCTGGACGTCTTTCGTCTCGTTGATGCCTAGTTTGCGAAGGATCAGCCGCAGCCCCCAATCCGCCGCGGCGCCGAACCGGCCGATGCCAATCACCTTGCCCCTCAGATCTTCGGGACGGCGGATCTCAGGACGAGCGATGAGCTGGTACGAGTTCAAGTTGCACCAGCCGGCCAGCATGACGAGGTCGAGACCGTTTAAATAGGGTCCGACGGCCAAGCCGCCTGACATCGTGGCGATGGGCGCCTGACCAGCCGTGAGCGCTTGCACCGCCGGAGTAGAGTCGACATAAACGAGGTCGGCGTTAAGGCCGTTGCGCTCGAAGGGCCCCGCCTCGCGGGCAAACCAGGTCAGCGAGTTCGTCATCGTGAACTGGCTGTAGATGATCTTGAGCCGCTCCTGGGCGCTTGCTGCTACCGGCGCCAAGACTGAGGCAGCGACGAGCGCGCAAGCAACGATCACGGCGCGCCCGCGCCGTTGGAGAGTGTTCATCGCGAGAGCAGTGATTAGCCTTGTTTCCATTCGTGCGCTCCTTTAATGGTTACAACTGGGTCCAAGCTATTCGAGTTCAGGCGCCGAGGTCAAGAAAAAAATTCACCTTGGAGAAAGATCA
>JACPFE010000131.1 GCA_016183145.1 Deltaproteobacteria bacterium
CGAGCAGATTGGAAGGCTATAGCCATGGACATTCTCATCGGAATCGTCATGCTTGCCGTCGTGCTCCTCTTCGTTGGCATTGCACTTGACGCTGCCCATCGGGCGAAGTAACGCTTTCTAACTCTAGGTCGAACGGACGGGGCTCCAAATTAGCGGCCTCGTCAACCGATTATCACGGCCCGCCGTTCACCACCCCGTTAGGCATACAGATTAGCTAGCGTAGGGTGCTCTTACCCGCCAAAAATGGTGCATGAAATGCATCCTACAAGCTACTTGTAATTATCAGCCAAGGGTGCGCAACCTATATTGGCGACTGCCTATTCAAAAATACCGTGGAGGCGGTGATACGGAATGGCGATCAAGGCTACAACCCTGCGTGAAGATCATGTCAGCAAGCGAGAGACGCCGTTAGGCAGGTGGTTCCCAGTCACTTTCTATGCGGTGAACCTTGCCCTCTGGATTGCCACAGGAATCCGAGCAGAAGCGTGGGATCTGCTTTGGCTTGCGGTCTTGGCACTCCCTGTGTTGGGTCTTTATCTGTGGCAGACCACTAGGAGGCATGGATGACACCGGACTTCACCCTCCTGCTCGTGGGCGGGATTGTCTTTGCCGTGGCCGTGCTTGGTTTTGTTGGGTGGCGTTTTGGCGGGCCGGACACGCTGGCTTTTAGTATCGTCTCTGGCGGTTTCACAGCGGTCATGGATTTCCTCTCTGCGTTTGTGATGCGGAACTACGAGTATCCTGGCCAGTCTCCGCTTTGGGTTTTCACCTATATCTTTTTCGGTTGGATCAGCATGTGCGGGATCTGTCTGTTCCTCGCCGAAGGCATCCTGGCCCGACCACATCAAGACATGCTCACCCAACCCCGGCTATGGTGGCAGGTGCCGCTTGCCACCGGTGCCGTCGCCGTAGTACTGGATCTTTTCATAGACCCTGTTGCCGTCGCGGCCGGCTACTGGATCTGGTTGGTGAAGGGCACGGTCTACTACGGCATTCCCCTGCTCAATTACGTGGGCTGGTTTGTACTCATGTTTCTGGCACCTCTCGGCTGGATCTTGATCGCCCGACAGCGTGAGTGGGGCTACTGGCGGAAGGGGATCGTAGCCCTCGGCGCGTTGGTGCCATTGAGCATAGCTGCGGTTATGCTTTCGTTGATGCTCAACGGTGCGGTCGCCGCCTTGGAACTACGGTGAGCGGAAGATGCCTGCACGGCTCAGTTGTGGCGTTAGGGGTTAAGGGGCAGGCTCGCATGCATGCCCCTGCCAGGTCCGGTTGGCCGAGTCTATGCCTAACATCGGCGTGCAGGCGACGGCTACCAGCGTCCGCTCCTGCGTCGCTCCCGCTGCTCGCCGCGCCTGACGCCCAGCGCTAGCCCTTTTATCTCACCAAAAATGGAGTGTCACTTTCAAACAGGGGCCCACACAGTAAAAAAATCAGGCGAAAAATTTTTGCATGCAATTGGCAATCTGGTCGCATTCCGCATCAGCTCGCTGACGCATAACCCGATCTAGCTTTTGGCCGCGGTTAATTCGATGTCGATATTTTCTTCTCTCTGAATCTCGGCGAAGCGCTCACGCAATGAATTGATGCCGATTCTCACCGGCACAGCGAGCATCGCCTCCAGCCGAAACATCGGCGTGCCGCTCACCGGCGCCGAGTAGGTACTGGTTTCCATCGATTCGATGTTGATGCCCAAACCGCTCAACACGCCGCTCAACCGATACACGATCCCCGGATGATCCATGCAGGACGCCGTCAACCGGTAGGGAAGGAATTGTTCGGCGGGTTTGCGCGCCGCCGGCGTCTTGATGGATAGGGTCAGACCGGTTTCGCTTTCGAGTTCACGGTAATCGCGGGCGATCTTGACCAGATTGCCGCCTTCGCCGCTGATCAAAACGATCACGGCGAACTCGCCGCAAAAGACCGCCATCTTGCTGTCTTCGATGTTGCAGCCGTGGCGCGCGATGAACTCGGAAAGTTTTTCCACCAGGCCGACCTGGTCGGGGCCGACCGCGGTCAGGATGAGGTGATCTTTGTCCGCCATCAGAATCGCCCTCTGAGACGGATACTACCCGGTGCGGACAAGGATGTGAAGAGATCGGATGGCAGAAGACTTAACCTCAAAGAACGCAAAGGTCGCGTAGAATTCTTTCCTTGCGTTCTATGCGTTCTTTGCGGTTGATTGTTCTTATCCGGTTGTCATTGCGGCTCGGCCAGCGCGTCCTGCAAAACCGATCCGATCGCATCGATCGGAGCAGGGATGCTCAGGAGCCTGGCGAGGGTCGGGGCAAAATCGATCAGCCTCACATCACGCAATTTCGTTCCGGCTTTGATGCCGGGGCCGTTGAGGACCATGATTGTCCGCATGGAAGCGCGGATCGGATTCAAGTTGTGGATACCGTGCGGTTCTTGTTTGCCGATGATCTCGCTCGCGCCGAGCTTCGCGTCCGGCCGGTAGCCGGGCAAGAGATCGAAGTAAAGGTCGCCGCCGGACTCCCCGCCGATGCCTGGCGGCGCCTCGTCGCTTTGCGCGTCGTCGATGCCGGTCACCACTTGACGGCCCTCGTCTCGAATCGCCAGCAGCAGCTCGCGAACGCGCCGCACCAGGTCGGCGCGCTCCTCGACGGTGACGATGCCGTTTTTGCGCGAGGTCGAATTAATCAATAAATAACCGTTGTCGATGGCGGGATAGATGACTTTCGTTTTTGCGAGATCGACGCGGCCCCGCGCGTCCAACGCCAGGAGTCCGCCTTGCTGCAATACTTGGTTGAGGTAAACGACTTTGTTCACGCCCTCCATGCCATGGTCGGAGACCAGCGCCACAATCGAATTTTCCCGCCGTCGTTCCATCAAGAAACCGAGCAGCTCATCGGAAGATCGATAGACTCTTTCGAGCAGCGGGCGCAGACGGTCGGCGAGCTCGGCGCGAAAGCCGGGAAGAGCGGGGTCGAGATAACCGCGCCACTGATGCTCCGCTTCATCCGGGTAGGGAGTGTAGGCAAAGAAAATATCCCAGGGCAACTGTTCGAATGCCCAGCGACAAGCTTCGGTCAGTTGATGTTGGACCAGGGCGACGGTTTCCAGGTAGCGCGCTTCGGCGGTGCCGTTGCCCCCGTTGGGGATCGTCCTGCCGAAAGTTCCTTGGCGGTACACTCGCCACGCACCATTGCCGCTGAATGCTCGCACCGTCGCATTCGCGCCTTCGAACAGCTCGGGATGGGAAACCGCCTGCCGCACCGGCCGGGTGTAGTAAAGAAAAAAATCACTGCCATCAGGCTTAAGATCAAAGAGGCGAAGATATGTGGTCGCGCCTCGAACGGCACCGGTATTGACCGTGATGGGCCGGCTCCAAAGCAGTTCGCCGCCGGGTCCGGCGGCGCCGGGTTTCAATATCGCTCTGACTTCCCGGCCGTCGCGCGCGCCGGCGATGAGAAGCGTGTCGTAGCCGTTCTGTGAGTCAGTAGGATCGTCGATCAACAGACCAAAGAGCGACGATGCGCCAATGGTGAAGGTCAGTTCTAGAGGCGGCGTAGCACTGGCAGGGAGGTTGATCCACGCTACCGCGGCTTGCGGCTTGGAATTTCGGCCATGGACCACTCCGTCCCGTCCGGCGATTCCGTCATAGCCTTGAATGTAAACGCGGCTCGCGGATTTCTCTCCGGCGAAGGGGACGTGAAGGGCGACGACTTTGCGGCCGGCGCGCTCGGCAGCGGTGAAAATAGTTTCCGCGCGCTGGAGCGCGGGATTGAAGCCAGAGGTGTTTTCAAGAATGGTAAACTCGTTGCGCGGCGAGCGCGGGACGCGAATGCCGGTAATGCCGGTTATCCGCGGCGACGCCCCGGTTAGAAGCGATGCAAAACCCGGCGCGGTCAACGACGGGAACACCGCCGTTACGTCATCGGCAAAGGCGCCGCCCTCGATGAGCTTCGCCAGGTTCGGTAACTTGCCTTGACGCAACATCTCATGAATGAAAGACGGCACCGCACCGTCCCAGCCGAGCACGATCGCCTTGGGCGCGGGTTGCTCCTGGGCGTGAATTGGAAAGATCGATAGCAGAAAAACCGTTGCGGAGAGCAGAGCCGTGACGAATCCAGGCGGGCGCTTCATTGTAAAATGGCGGCGAGCGGCTGTTACCAACTCTTTAAAGGTTAGCGAGGTTGATTCGCGCTGTCAAATCACGTCATATCATTGCTTATGCTTAAGAAAATTCCCACTCCTCTCGAAAAGCACGGCCAGGTGCGGGTCGATGACTACTACTGGCTTAGAGAGCGGGACAATCCGGAGGTGATCGCTTACCTCAATGCGGAGAACGAGTATGCGGCTAAGGAGATGGCGCATACGAAAGCGTTTGAGGAGCGGCTCTTCGAGGAGATCAAGGCCAGAATCAAACAGACGGACATGTCGGTTCCGTACAGGCGAGACGGCTATTTCTATTACACGCGCTACGAAGAGGGCAAGGAGTATCCGATCTACGCGCGCAAGCGCGGCTCGCTGGACAGTCCCGAAGAGATCATGCTCGACGCCAACGCCTTGGCGCAGGGACACGAATATTTCTCCATCGGCGGCTGGGCGGTAAGTTCGGGGCAAAACAGTCTTGCCTACGCGGTGGATACTCAGGGACGGCGGATCTACAGCATCCATTTTAAGAATCTCACTACCGGCGAGTTGCTTCCCGACGTGATCCCTGAAGTCACCGAGAACTTGACCTGGGCAAACGACAACCGGACGCTTTTCTACGCCAAGCAGGATCCGGCGACGCTCAGGGCCTGCTGGATTTTTCGCCATGCGCTCGGCACCGACCCGGCCGCAGATCGTTTGGTGTTCGAAGAAAAAGACGAAACCTTCGGCGCCTATGTTTTTAAGACCAAGTCGAAGAAATTTCTCATGATCGTCTCTTCGCAAACCCTCAGCCAGGAGTATCGCTACCTGGACGCGGACGATTTTTTGGGGGAGTTCAAGATCTTTCTGCCGCGAGCAAAGGATCACGAGTATCATCTTGATCATCTTCAGGATCGGTTCCTCATTCGCACCAACGAGCAGGCAAAGAATTTCAAACTGATGGTGACGCCGGTCGATCAGACCGGGAGGGAGCACTGGCGCGAAATCGTGCCGCACCGAGACGACGTCTTTCTGGGTGATTTCGACGTCTTCAAAGACCACTTGGTGCTCGAAGAGCGCAAGCGGGGGCTGACGCAGATCCGCGTCGTTCGCTGGGATGGTGGAGACGACCACTATCTCGAATTCGACGAGCCGGCCTACCGCGCCAACCTCGGGATGAATCCGGAGCTCGATACCGCGACGCTCCGCTTCGAATATACTTCCCTGAAGACGCCGCTGTCGATCTACGACGTCGACATGGCGACGCGGCAGCGCACCTTGCTCAAGCGCGAGGAAGTGTTAGGCGGCTTCGAGCGGGAGAATTACGTCACCGAGCGCCTTTACGCGCCGGCAGCCGATGGCACGGAGATTCCCCTGTCGATCGTTTACCGAAAGGGCGCCAAGAGGGACGGGGAGAATCCGCTCTTGCTCTACGGTTACGGCTCCTACGGTTTGAGCATCGATGCCGCCTTTGCCTCCCCGCGCTTGAGCTTGATCGACCGCGGTTTCGTTTACGCCATCGCCCATACCCGCGGCGGCCAGGAGATGGGACGGCAATGGTATGACGACGGCAAGCTCTTAAAGAAGAAAAACAGCTTCACCGATTTCATCGCCTGCGCCGAATATCTGATCCGCGAGAAATTCACCAGCCCCGAGCGCTTGTTCGCCATGGGGCGCAGCGCCGGTGGTTTGCTGATGGGCGCGATTACGAATATGCGGCCGGATTTATTCAAGGGCGTTGTCGCCGAAGTACCTTTCGTCGACGTGGTGACGACGATGCTCGATTCGTCGATTCCACTCACCACGGGAGAATACGACGAATGGGGCGATCCAAACCAAAAAGAACTTTACGACTACATGCTGTCGTATTCGCCCTATGATAACGTCGAAGCGAAAGCTTATCCGAATTTGCTGATCACCGGCGGGCTGCACGACTCTCAGGTGCAATACTGGGAGCCGGCGAAGTGGGCGGCGAAGATGCGCGAACTCAAGACCGACAACAATCGGCTACTGCTCAAAACCAACATGGACGCCGGCCACGGCGGCGCCTCCGGCCGCTTCCGGCGCCATCGCGAGACGGCATTTTCGTACGTGTTTCTGCTCGACCTGGCGGGGATCAAAGAGTAGATGACATAGTGATTATCGCAGTGGTATACAAGAGAGCGGGTATTGGAAGACTGTCGAGGATGACGGACCTGGAAAGAATGTCTTGAATCGCCAAACCATCGAAAGAGGAGGAAAGCCATGACTAGCAAACGTCAAAGAGTGTTGGTCTTATTTGCCGCCATTGCCGGCGTATCCTGGTCGGTTTTTTCTTACGCGGGTGAGACGCCCTTTTATCGCGGAAAGACTTTGACAGTCTTGATCAACTTCGCCGCCGGCGGACCGACGGATATCGAAGGAAGAATCACGGCGCGCTTCCTGGGAAAACACCTGCCCGGCCAGCCGGCGGTGATCGTGCAAAACATGCCCGGAGCGGGTGGCGTGATCGGCACTAATTACCTCGGCGAGGTTGCCAAACCCGACGGATTGACCATGGGGTATTTCACCGGGCAGTTTTTTAACCTATTGACCGCCGATCCCACCCTGCGCGTCGATCTAGCAAAATTCGCCTACATCGCGAGTATCGAGGGCGTCGCCGTGGCATACATGCGAAAGGACGTTGCTCCGGGCATCCAGGACCCTAAGGACATTATGAAAGCGAAAGGCTTTAAGGCGGGCGGCTTGAGCCTCAACAGCGCGAAGGACGTTCGTTTCCGGCTGCAGCTTAATATCTTAGGCATCCCCCACCAATACGTCACTGGGTACAACTCCAATTCCGATGCGCGCTTGGCGTTGGAACGAAACGAAATCCAGTTTTTCACCGAGGGGACGCCCGGCTATCGCTCCCAGGTACAGCCGCGCATGGTGAAAGAGGGTCTGGTTGTCCCCGTCTATGCCGACGAGCTAGTGACCGCGGACGGAGAGTTTCGGCCCAGCTCCGAAGCGGCGGATTTGCTGTCTTTCTCGCAGCTCTATCGGCAGATCTTCGGCAAGCTTGGAA
>JACPFE010000132.1 GCA_016183145.1 Deltaproteobacteria bacterium
AGGCCTGAGCCTGCCCTGAGTTTATCGAACGGGTGCCTGCCCTCCGAACGGGCAACCACATAGGGTTACCCCTACAAATTTTGGCGAAACTGAACCACTATAGCGCCGCCGGCCACATGCCAGGGCCGGGAAGTGGAGTTGTGTCTCTCACTAGGCTATAATCCACCCCAATTAAGGAGAAGGAAGTTGACCCGGATCTTTCTATTATCGCTGCTCGTGCTTGTCGGGCTGCCATTACTAATGGTTGTTTCCGGACAAGCCCAATTGGGCAGAGACTTCCGCACGGCGGACCGCTCCAGCGCCGGCATCGCGCCGCCCGCCGCCACGACTCCCGAGGCCGTCGTACAGGTGTACGCGGCGCGCGCGCTCAATTGGCGCGGAATTTTCGGCGTCCATAGCTGGATCGCGACCAAAACCGAAAACGCCCCCGATTATACCGTGCACCAAGTCATCGGCTGGCGCTTGTACCGCGACTTACCCGCGCTCTTTTCGGCCCAGGGAATTCCGGATGGCCGTTGGTTCGGCAACGAACCGGCGTTGATCGCGGAGCTGCGTGGTGAGGCGGCGGCGCGGGCCATACCGAAAATCATCGAGGCCGTCGGCACCTACCCCTATCCCAACGAATACAACGTCTGGCCCGGTCCCAACAGCAATACCTTCACTGCCCATGTCGGGCGACAAGTGCCGGAGCTGCAGATGGATCTCCCGGTAACCGCCATCGGCAAGGACTATCCGACCAACGGCTCCGTGATCGATCGCGCGCCCAGCGGCACCGGCTATCAACTTTCACTGTTCGGTTTGTTGGGCGTCACTCTGGCGCGCGAGGAAGGCATTGAACTTAACCTGCTCGGCATGAATTTCGGCATCGATTTCTACAAGCCCGCGCTCAAGCTTCCATTCGTCGGCCGGCTCGGCGTGGGCGATCATTGATCCGAACACCCGAGCCCTACCGCTCGGAAACGCGCACCGCGCTCACCGCCGCCCCTACGAAACAAAGAATTGCCGCCGTCAGGTAGGCGTACCGATAGCCTTGTAGGAAAGCGCCGAGAACCGCAGAGCCGCTTTCGAACCCCACCTGGCCGCCGAAAGCTTGCAAGGAACTTTGACCGGTCAGCGCAACCAACCGCCCGCTGACAATCGCCGCCGCCAGCGCCGCGCCGGTGGAGTTGCCCACGCTGCGCACGATCGACAGAACCGACGAGCCGATGCCCAATCGTTGACGCGGCACCGCGCTCATCAACAAATTGTTATTCGGCGTCTGAAAGAGTCCCATTCCGAAGCCCAGACATGCCAACCCAAGAACCACTTCGAACGCCGTCGCCCCCACAGAGAAAAAACTCAGGAAGACCAACGCGACACCCGTCAACGCCAGTCCCAGCGCGCATAGGCGCTCGGGCACAAATCGTTCCGACATCCAGCCGGTGAGGGGCGCGAGCAGCGCCATCGCAAAGGGCATCGGCGCCACGAGAAAGCCGGCGCGCAGAGGATCGAGCCCCATGACCAACTGCAAGAAAAAGGGCATGAGCAGACTGTTAATGCTCATGGCGATGAAGCTGATCCAGCGCGCGCCGTTGCCCAGCGTAAATGCCGGAATGCGGAACAGTTCCAGGTCGAGCAACGGGAAACTCTGCCGCTTCTCCCACCACAGGAAGAAACCAAGGGCGGCGATGCCGCCGAGGACGGCAAGGCCGACCAGCGATTTCTCCGCTGCTCCTTTTTGCAGGACCATCAGCGCGAACAGAAGTAGAGAAATGCTCAGCGCGAAGGTGAGCGCGCCGGTTATATCGAAGGGCTCCTTTTTCTCCGATGAGCCCGTGAAACTCTCCGGCGGCAAGAGAAATCGCGCGGCGCCGAAGCCGGCGACGGCGAGCGCGGCGGAAACGTAAAAATTCGAGCGCCAGCCGAAGCCGTGAGTGAGGATCCCGCCGAGCACGGGACCAAGCGTATAACCCATCGCCGATATCGTGCCGCCGGCGATGCCCATCGCCCGGCCGCGCTCTTCCGGCGGGAAGAGGGCGGTAACCAGAGCAAAATTATTGGCCATGACCAGGGCGCTGCCGCCGGCCTGCAGGGCCCGGAAAAAAAGTAGTTGTCCGGCTCCCTGAGCGAACCCCGCTGCGATCGAACTCGCGGCGTACAGGATGAAACCGGCCAGGAAAAGTTTGCCAATCCCGACAAGGTCCGACAAGCGGCCGCAGGGCAGGTAGAGCGAGGCGGTGATCAACGCATGGACCAGAGCGATCCAACCGGCCAGGGTCAAGTCCGCGTTGAATTCCGTGATGATCGCCGGCAGCGCAATACTGATCTGGCCGCTATCGGCGGTAACGATCAACGTCGCAATCGACGCCACCGACAAGGACCACCAGCGGTTTCGGCGCGGTAAGGAAGCCATGCATCAGTTCAGGGTTCAATGTTCAAGGCCTGCCCTGAGCTTGGCGCATTGAACGCTCTATCGAATGACCGACCAATAGCGTCCCTTTCTTTTCACGACGGAGAGCGGTGCGCCGTACAATTCCTCCAGCACGCCGGGCCGCAAGACGCGATCGGTCCGTCCCGCATAAAGCACCTTGCCTTCCCGCAGGACTAGCGTCTTTCGGAACAGGGGTAGAATCTCTTCGACGTGATGGGTCACGTAAATCATCGATGGGATTTTTTTCTGCGCCCCGACTTTTCGCAGCGTCGTAAGAAAATTTTCCCGCGCCCCCGGGTCCATGCCGGCGCAAGGTTCGTCGAGAACCACCAGGTAAGGTTTCGTCATGAGCGCCCGGGCGATCAGAACTTTCTGCTGTTCTCCTTGAGACAGGGTGCCGAAGTCCTGGTCCCGCACATAGGCGCAGCCCATTTGCTCCAACAAGCGATTGGCCAAGCGGTAGTCCGCCTTCGTCGCGTCCCCACCGAATCCTTCGAGAAGCCCGATCTGGGCGAACTTTCCCGAGACCACCGTGCGGATGACCTTCTCCCGCTCCGGAATCTCGGCGGCTAACGTGGAGGTCACCCAGCCGATGCTTTTTCTCAACTCACGAAGGTTAACAAGCGTTTTACCGCGGCGATATATCTCGCCGCCTGCGTTGGGCCAGAGATAGCCGCAGGCGAGCCTGAGCAGCGTCGTCTTGCCTGAGCCGTTGGGGCCCAAGATAGCCCAGTGCTCGCCCGCCCGCAGCGTCCAACTGATCGACTGAACAATTTTCTTGCCGCCGTCGCCGACATAGGAAACATCGCGGAATTCGAGCGCTGGGGTTTTATTCACGCCGCGATTGATTCCTTTAGGGGGCGAATGGATTACAATCCCTGACGCACCGGTAAAGCGGGCGCAGGCACTCGACCGAATTTAAGATTCCAGTACGCCCACGAACGGGGATCGAAGACGCCCGCGGGCGCATGATCCAGTGTTTCCAGGAACTCCTTTTCGCCGACCACGCTCTCGACCACGCGTAAATCCTCGACCGTGCCATAGGTCATGAGATGGGCGAGAAAATGCAACGGATCGGCCAACGCGTCGGCGGGCTCCTTGAACCATACCACACGCTTAGCCACGGCAAGTAACGCGGGTGTTCTGGGCAATGGCTTCATCGAGTTCAATCGCCGCGCCGCTTCGAGTATGCCGTCAGCGCTGGCAGCCGAGTGACATCGACGGCGGCGACGGCGGCGGTTAGGCGCGTCCGCACTTCAGCAGGCAAACCCGGCAGATCATCAAAGTAGCTGAGCGCCTTGACGGTGACGAGAGGATTGAATTGTCGCCCGTAGACTACCGCTCCGGCCGCGAGAATCGTCGGCAAGTCAATTCCGTGCCGCAACAGCGCGTCGAAATCGAGATAATCTTTGACCTCGGCCCGTTTCTGCACCACGGCCGCTTTGGTTCCGGCGATGTCGAGTAACGCGGCAACATACAGCTTCATGCCTTCCACTTGTTCACGGCCGCCCACCTGTCCCAAGTTTAAATCGCCGAAGAACGACACCAACACTGGGCCGTCGCGATCGACTCGACAACTCAAAGTGTTGGGCGCCACTTGAATCCGTTCGGCATTTTTCAGATAAGGCACATTCTTCGCCAAATCATCGGGATCGAAGGTTGCATTCGAGAAGAAATCGAAATCGACCGACGTCCGATGTCCAAGGTATAACGCCAACGCCGTGCCGCCGTAGAGCGTAAAATGATCCGGGGTCGCCTCAAGCTCGCGCCAGAGCGCGCGTTGCGCCGTCGGCAAAGTGCTTAAATTAGGGGTAAACGCCATGACCAGGAGAATAGCGCATTTGAGTGGTCGGGCAAAGACGAGGCCAATCTAGGAGTGAGAGTGATTTTTTAACGCGAGCGTTACTCGCCAATCGAGCCGGCGCGAATCAACTCAACCACTCTCTGCCCTCGCAAATCGATCACCGCTACCTCATCGGTGCTCTCGCAGCCGACGAAGGCCAGCTCGCCGTCGGGGCTAAAGGCAATGTGCGCCGGCGCGGCGCCGACGGATAATCGTGCTCGTGGCTCGTGCTCGTGTCCGTCGATCAGGCAGATGCTCGACTCGCCGGTATTGGAAACAACGACCCACTCGCCGTCCGGGCTCAGCGCGAAAAAGTGCGGATAAATGCCGACGGGAATTTGCCCGACGACTCTGTGGGTCTTGGTGTCCCAAACCGTTAAATCGTCTGACGCGAAGTTCGCCACATAACCGTAACGCCCGTCATCACTCACGGCGGGAAGATGCGCTCCCGCTCCGGCCGTAATTGTCGCCACCACTTCATGATTCCGAGTTTCAATGACCGTCACATCGTCGGAAACCGTATTTGCGACGAAAGCGCGGCGTCCCTCCGGATCGAAGGCGATATGGCCGGGACCGAGGCCGACTTTGACTTCGCCGGCGACGGAATAATCGCGCGCATCGATCACCGTGACCGTATGCGAGACGGAATTCGGCTGATACGCCCAACGGCTGTCCGGCGACACCGCGATATCATGCGGCGCGATGCCGACCGGAACGGTCCTGCGAAGCTCGCCCTCAGGCCCAAGCACTGTCACGCTTCCCTCCGGTCCGCTCGGCAGATAAACCGATTTCCCGTCCGGCGCGACGCAAGGAAGCAGCGGCCGCTTTCCAGTCGGCGCCGTCGCCACGACATGATCCGTCGCCGTATCGACGATCGTCACATCATTGGAGCCGGTGTTGGCGACGTACAAACGTTTCTCGTCCGGCGATAATTCCAGATGCGACGCATCGTCGCCGACTGGAATATGCCGAATCACCCGCCGGGCCGCGCCGTCGATGAGGGCAACCCGATTCTCCGTCGTATTGGTGTAAACCCGGCCGTCTTTGCCGCAGGCGACGGAATGGGCGCCGCGCAGTCCCAGGCGCGGCGTCGAGCCGTCGGGCCGCAGCGTAAGAAAAACCTCTTCGCCGTCCCTTTCAATGGCGACCCGATAGCCGCGCTCGAGTAACGAGATGTATTGGCGCACCGGCAGCTCGCCAACGCGAGCGCGCACCACGGCGCCCTTGCCGCGCAGTGAAACAAACTGCTCTTTGAGCTGATCGACCTGCTGGTCAGCCTGGAGCCCGCGCAAATCGAGATGAACCATTTCCGAAGTCATAATGTTCGACCAAACCACTTCAACGAAATCTATGGCGCCAGGGCCGAAGCTCGAGCCAAAGGGTCAACGATCTTGAGCCGATCCTTAGCGCTTGATCTGCCTGGAAGCTATAGGAGAGCCCTCGTTGTCTGTCAAGCCACGTGGTGCGGTTGGTTTCGCGTCTCGAATTTCGCGTTAACTCGAAACCCGGAACCCGAAACTATGAACCGCGAGCCCGCGGCGGCTTCAACATCAGGCTAAGAACCGCCGAGGCTATGAGCACCGCGCCGAAGATCGCGAACGAAAGGCCGTAGCCTCCCGTCGCGTCGTAGAGGAAACCGAAGAACGGCGGACCGATGGCGGCGAGTACGTGAGAAATCAGCAATCCCATACCGCGGATCCTGCCGAGCGAGCGGCGGCCGAAATAGTTGGCCCAGAGAATGTCCGGCAAGACCATGTTGCCGCCGAGCCCGATACCGTACAGAAAAAACCCGGCATAGAGACAGAAAAGATTGCCCGTCAAGATTGCCAGTCCCAAACCGATGGCTTGAACAACGAATCTCAGCATCGCGGCGATGCGCGCGTCGACGCGTTCGGCGAGCAGCCCCCATGCCAAAGGCGAAGCGAGCTGCATCGAGGCGATCACGCTCATGACACTGGCGGCGACCACGGGAGAGTGGCCGATGTCGGTGACGTAGGAAAACACATGGAGATTGAGCCCCGTTATCCCGATGCTTGAGATGCCGAAGGTGATGACGAGCAGCCAAAAGGCGCGAGTGCGCAGCGCCTCGGAGCGCGTCCAGGCGACGTCTGCGGCACGCGTGCTCGAAGCGGCGCCGCTATTCTTTCCTTGGGGCGTCGTGTCGGCACCGGCCGGCTCGGCGTCGCCGTCGGGATTGAGCCCCATCTCTTCGGGCCGCCGCCTGACGAAGAGCAGCGCCGGCGGAATCAACAAGCCAGCCGTGAGCACACCGAACACCACCCAGGTCTGCCGCCAGCCCAGCATGAGCAGCAGCCAAGCCGCGAGGATCGGCATGCAGACCTTGGCGAAGCCGACACCCATGCTGGTAAACGCGAAGGCGCGCCCGCGCTGGCGCACGAACCATTGGGCCACCACGACGTTAACCACCATGTAGCCCATCAGAACGTCGCCGCAGCTCACCAGAGTGAGGCGCACCGCGGCGAACTGCACGAAGCTCGCAACCTGGCCGAGGATCAAGTAGCCCACGGCGACGATCGCCGCGCCCGCCACCATCAACCAGCGCCCGCCGTAGCGGTCGACCAGCGCGCCGACCAGCGGCGCAAGACAAGCCGCGATGATTCCCTCGCCTGAGCGCAACAGAGAAAACACGCCGCGGGAAATACCCAAATCTGCTGTCAGCGGTTTAAGAAAGATGCTGAGCGTGCTGGCAAGCGCGAAAGAAGACGCGACGTTGGCGATGAATCCGACGGCGACGATGTACCAGCCGTAGAAAAACCGTGGCTTCACCCCGTTGCTTGTCGATGCGACCGTCAATGGCACCCTTCAGCATTAGCAGGGATCGAACGGTTCGTGCAACGGCATCGTCCAACCTACGGTAATGTTATCTGCGAAAGCTTTCGCGTCGGGCGTAAACTTCTTAGTGGCCCAGAGCCCGTGAAAACGAGGAATTGCTCCCGCCAAGGCGCCAAGCATGCCCTGAGCAACGTCGAAGGGACGTTGAGTGGCAGGCCCAAGGCCTATCATCCCGAACGAATGCGAGGGATCTAGGAAGGATTTCTCTCTTCGTTCGAAATGACAATTCGTTTTCCCTTCGCGCCTTTGCGCCTGCCCGCCGCCCGGCAGGCGGGTCTTTGCGAGAGATATTCCGAGACTGACCGGTGCGCGAAGCGCACCTACGAAAACCTTCGTGTCCGGAGTCTGTGGTGAGCAACGTCGAACCATGCCTTCGTGGTGAATCCGACTTTTCTCATTTCGGTTGCGGCGTGGCCGCGCTGTCCGCTTCGTGGTGAATGGAAAAACCTCCCACGCGTCGCGTGTGGCGCGCCGCGGAGACTTGCGGTACTCTGAAGCAAGAAATTCTTCACCGAAAGGATCGCGCATGAAGACTCTGATCGTTCTGGCCGGTGCTCTGCTGTTAACCATGTCCATCGCTCGCGCCCAAGAAACGGAGCGCGGGTTG
>JACPFE010000710.1 GCA_016183145.1 Deltaproteobacteria bacterium
CAGCCTGACGTCGAAGCGAGCAAAATTGTCACGCGAGAGTTAACGGTCGAATACGAAAAGAAAGGATCTCTGCCGGCGGAAACGCCGATTCTGGACGACAGTGGTATCAAGTTATTCACCGATAAGAATAACGCCGCGTCGCTAGTAAAGATGGGCTGTGGTCGGACCCTTGTTGATCATCTCAGGGCCCACTTGAGTCACCTGGCCGAAGGCGATTACTTTGCGATTTTGGCTTACATCGAGATGAAACGTGACTACGACGGCCAGCTTCAGGCGATTCGGCTCGCCGTTCGCGATGCAAAGCGAGTGGCCACATGCCTCGGCTTCGGCCCGCGCTTCCTGCACTCGACAGGACAGGCCTATAAGGGCGGGCCGAACACCGGAGTATTTTTGCAAATCACATGCGACGATGGCTTGGACATGCCCGTGCCAGGGCAGAAATATACCTTTGGTGTTGTCAAGGCGGCGCAGGCACGGGGGGACTTTCGGGTGTTGGCGGAGCGCAAGCGCCGCGCTCTGCGGGTTCATCTGGGTGCTGACGTCCAGGCAGGTTTGGCAACACTTCAAGCGGCAATCAGACAAGCTTTGGCATAGCGGACCGTTCAGCTCCTGTCTTCACTGAATGAGTTAAGCGGGGAGAATGTAATTTTAGCCGATCGCTAAAGGGGCGAGAGCTTTTTGACGAAAGGGAGTAACGAATATGCAACTAGGCATGATCGGTTTGGGAAGAATGGGCGGCAACATGGCGGAGCGGCTGTTACAAGGGGCGCACCGGCTAATCAGCTATGACCGCAGTCCCGAGGCCACTCAGCGCGTGGTAGAGAAAGGCGCGGTGGGCGCCCGTTCGTTGGCGGATTTTGTTCACCAGCTCGCGCTGCCGCGATCCGTCTGGCTCATGGTTCCGGCCGGAGATCCGGTCGACCAGACTCTTGAACAGCTACTACCCCAGCTCTCGAAAGGCGATATCGTAATCGACGGAGGAAACTCCTACTACAAAGACTCGATCCGGCGCGCGGAAAAACTCAAACAGAGCCGCATTCATTTCGTCGACGTGGGCACGAGCGGCGGGATCTGGGGGCTAAAAGTCGGCTACTGTATGATGATCGGCGGCGAGCCGGAGATTTTTGCCCAGCTCGAGCCGCTGTTTCAGACGTTGGCGCCCAAAGACGGCTACGCCTATGTTGGCCCCAGCGGCGCCGGCCACTTCGTCAAGATGATCCATAACGGCATCGAATACGGCATGCTGCAAGCGTACGGCGAGGGCTTCGAACTGCTTCGTTCTTCCGACTTCGATCTCGATCTGGGAAAGATCTCTCATCTATGGAACCAGGGCAGCGTGGTGCGTTCCTGGCTCCTCGAACTGGCGGAAAACGCATTCCAAAAGGACCCGCAGCTGTCTTCGATCCGGGGCTATGTGGAAGACTCCGGCGAGGGGCGCTGGACGATGTTGGAGGCAATTGAGAAAAATGTTCCCGCCTCCGTTTTGATGCTGTCGCTCTTTGCCCGCTTCCACTCCCGCCAGGAAGATTCCTTTGCCGCCAAGGTCATTGCGGCTCTCAGGAACGAGTTCGGCGGCCACGCCGTAAAAAAGGAGTAAATGCCTATGTCCACCGATGTTCAAGCCGCGCCGGGAAGCGTTCCGGCCGGCGGGGAAACGCCTGAATCCTGCGTCATGGTTATCTTCGGCGCTTCGGGAGATTTGACCGAACGGAAACTGATCCCGGCGCTGTACAACCTGGCGTTGGAACAACGGCTGCCGGAGCGTTTCGCCGTCATCGGCTACGCCCGAAGCGAAATGAGCCATGATGCATTCCGGCAAAAAATGGGCGATGCCGTGAGCGAGTTCTCCGGCACCGGGCTCAAAGACGAGCCGGTGTGGAAACATTTCGCGGCGAACCTGCACTATGTGCAGGGAGGCTACGAAGAGCCCGAGGGCTATCGCCGGCTCAGAGAATTTCTTTCAAAGCTGGATCACGGGCATGCTTCGCCGCCGAATGCGATTTTTTATTTGGCGATGCCGCCGGATCTCTACGCTCCGGTCATTCAGCAGATCGCCGGCGCCGGTTTGGTCTCTAAAAGAAGCTCGGAAGGGAGCTGGCCCCGGATCGTGATCGAGAAACCTTTCGGCCGCGATCTGAAGACGGCCCAAGAACTCAACCGCCAGGTGCACGAGATTTTCGACGAGAGCCAGGTCTATCGCATCGATCATTATCTCGGCAAAGAAACGGTTCAAAACATCATGGTTTTTCGTTTCGGCAACTCTTTGTTTGAGCCGGTGTGGAACCGTAATTACATCGACTACGTGGAAATCACGGCGGCTGAAACCCTGGGCGTCGGTAGCCGCGGAGGATACTACGAAAAGGCTGGCGCGCTACGGGACATGGTGGCCAATCATCTGCTGCAGCTTTTGACGCTGACCGCAATGGAACCGCCTACTGCATTCGATGCTGATTCGGTGCGCGAACAGAAGGTGCAGGTTTTACGCTCAATCCATCCCATGATGCCTGGAGAGGTGGCGAAGCGAACGGTTCGCGGGCAGTACGGTGCCGGCGAAGTTGGGGCGGAGTGTGTGCTCGGCTACAGGGAAGAGAAAAACGTGGCCAGGGGCAGCTTGAGTGAGACCTACGTGGCGCTTGAGTTCCGCATCGAAAATTGGCGGTGGGGGGGTGTGCCATTTTACCTGCGCATGGGTAAACGGCTGGGGCGCTCCTTAACGGAGATCGCTGTACATCTTAAACGCACGCCACAGGCGCTCTTCGCGCGCACGCCAAACGATTACGTCGAGCCGAACGTGATAGCGTGGCGGATCCAACCAAACGAAGGCATCACGGTCACCTTCGGCGCGAAGCGTCCCGGTGCTCAACTGCACACGGCCGCCGTGGACATGGATTTTTGTTACCAGACGGTGTTCGGCGTACGCTTGCCGGCCGCTTACGAAACGCTGTTACTTGACGCGATGCGCGGTGACGCAACCCTCTTTACGAGACGCGATGAGGTCGAAGCC
>JACPFE010000711.1 GCA_016183145.1 Deltaproteobacteria bacterium
ACCTCCGTCGGCGTCGCGCCGATATCCAGAGGCAAAGCGTGCACCCGCGCATGGCTTTTCGTGCATGCCCCAGGGCCGGCCGTCACCCGGCCGCCGGTCAATTCATCCAGCGTCGCCAAGGACTGCGCCATAACCACCGGTCCGCGCAACCGGACGATCTGCGTCGTGCCGAGGGTCAACTTCTTGGTCGCCAGACCGATGGCTGCCAGCGAGCTTACCGAGTCGCGCATCAATTCAATCGTCTCGGAGAAAAACGCCATCTCGAAGCCCCGCTCCTCGGCCTGTTGCATGACATCGGCCATCTCGCGGACGTTGGTGAATTTGCCATACCCTAGTGCGTAACCGATCCTCACTTTCGCCATCCATGCTTCTCCTTCTGGTAAATCTCGGGCGGCACAAAGACCGCTGCTAAATTATAGACTCATTCCTACGCAAAGGCGACTTGAGTGTCAATTGGGGAATGGTTCAGTTTGATTTCAACGCCGCATCGATGTAGGGGCAGGCCCCCGTGCCTGCCCTCCGAACGGGCAACCACATAGGGTTGCCCCTACAAATTTTGGCGAAACTGAACCACTACCGTCAACTGGATTGACAGTTGCGCGTCAATCCGCGTATCTTGATCGCATCATGAAGCGGTTGTTGGTCGCCGTCCTCTTCCTGTCCGCATTTGCCGCAGAGCACGCATGGCCGCAGCCGCGGACCAAGCTCAACATCGTTTACCCCGCCATCAGCGGGATCAACGCGGCCCTCTGGTTCGCCGCGGAAACCAGGGCATTTGAAAAGCATGGCTTGGAAGTCAAACTGATTTATATTCCGACGGCGCTGCAAGTGACGCGGGTGGTTCTCACGGGCGACTCGCAGATCGCCTTTTCCGGCGGGACGCCCGTGGTCAACGCCGTGCTGGGCGGCGCGGACTTGGTCTTCATAGGCGGCGTGGCCAACGTGCCGGCGTTCTACATGATGGCGTTGCCGGAAATCAAAAGCGTCGCCGATCTGAAAGGCAAAGCCGTCGGTGTCACCCGCTTCGGCTCTTCGACCGATTTCGCCATGCGCTACCTGCTGCTCAAACAGGGGCTCAACCCCGATAAGGATGTCACGGTGCTGCAGCTCGGAGGCATGCCCGAGTTGGCCGCGGCGCTGTCCAAGCGCCTCATCGCCGCCGCCCCGTTGTCGGCGCCGACCCATATCCGCGCCCGCAGCGCCGGCGCCCAGCCGCTCATCGATCTGGCGAAGGCCGGCGTCTATTTCCCGCACACGGCGGTCATCACCACGCGCGGTTATCTAAAAACCAACCGCGAGATCGTGGTGAGCTTCTTCAAAGGCTACTCGGAGGGCATTCAACGTTTCCTGCAAGACAAAGCCACGGCGAAAAAAATCATCCAGCAGTACACGCGGGACAGCGCCGATGACATCATCGAAGCGACCTATCAATATTCGGTGGACTACATCGTGCGCCCGCCATTTGCGAACCGGGAGGGCATCGTCGAAACGCTGAAGCTCAGCACCGTGCCGGAAGCGAGCAAAGCCAACCCCGATCACTTCATCGACAACAGCGTGGTCAAAGGCCTGGAGGAGCAGGGCTTCTTCCGGCAGATCGGAATGACGCGATGAACGCGACTTGCACAAATTTGCCGACGACCGTTCAGTATGCGGCGCATCACTTTCTCACCACGAAGATCACGAAGGCCACGAAGGGTTCTGATAAGCATGATTTTTAACTTCGTGTTCTTCGTGCCTTCGTGGTGAAATCTGTCTTGATTTTCTGGCGTAGTGGAGTACACCCAACACACCATTACTCCATTCTTTATCTGACTTTCATGTTCCAACCGTAAATGCGCTCGCTCGGTAGCGGCCGGTAGTCGACGTTCTTGGCCAGGCCGAACAAGAGTTGGTGGCGCCAGAGAAAATGCGCCGGCGCTTCCTCAGTGATCAGGCTCATCGCCTGGGCGAGAATCTTTTTGCGTTTCGCCGGATCGAACGCCTGCCGCTCCGCGGATAACAACTCGTCGAGTTTCGGGTTGGAGTAGCCGATACGCGGCGAGCCACCGGTTTCGAAATATTGCGACAGTGCCGCGCTGGGGTCCACGACGCCGCCGCGTCCCATGTAATAGAAGGGCACCTTGCCCACTTGCACGTTGGCCCAAAGCGTCGCCCACTCCGGGGTGAGCAACTTCGTTCGAATACCAACTGCATTGAGCATCGGCACCATCGCCTCGGTAATTTGCTTGTCCAAGGTATAGCGCCCCACTGGGGTGGATAGCTCGACATCAATACCGTTGGGATATCCGGCTTGCTTTACGAGCGCGCGGGCCTTTTCGGGATTGTAGGTGTATTTGGGCTGCAAGTTCGGATCATAACCATATTGTCCGACTCCGATAGGGCCGTCGAGGCGCGACGCCTCGCCTCTAAGCAGCGTTTTAATGATGGTGTCGCGGTCAATCGCGTACGCGACCGCCTGGCGCACGAGTTTATTATCCCACGGCTTGACCTTCGGCATCATCCCCAGGAACATGATTTCCGCCGTGTGAAAAGTAGTGATCTTATGGTTGGCGCTCCTCTCCACCCGCTCGCGCAGATGCGGCGGCACGAACTGGGCGATCTGAATCTCATTGTTGAACAGCGCCGTCACTCGCTGCTCGGGCTCGCGCATGAGACGGAAGACGATCTCGTCGGGCGCCTGCTTGTATTGCTTCCACATCGGATGGCTCGGGTCCTTGCCGATGACCAGCCGCTGGCCGGGGATCAGCTCACGAAATTTGTAGGGACCAGCGCCGGTCGGATATTGGCGGTCGGCCACGTCGGGCCCGTGCTTGTCGTAAATCGCCT
This sequence comes from Deltaproteobacteria bacterium, assembly GCA_016183145.1. Taxonomy (GTDB): domain Bacteria; phylum Desulfobacterota; class Binatia; order UBA9968; family UBA9968; genus JACPFE01. Next base: position 2,827 of record JACPFE010000711.1, read on the forward strand.
TGCTGGTGATCATGATCCGGTCGAAGAGATACTCCAGCAGCGGCGCGGTGGGCTCCTTGGTGACGATTCTCACGGTATGCTTGTCGATGACGCCTTCGCTGGCGATCGCGGAGATGTTCTGGCGTTGCTTGCTCATCGGGTCGGTGCGAATTCGATTGATGGAGTGCACCACGTCCTCGGCAGTAAACGGCATACCGTTGTGGAATTTGATATCTCGGCGCAGGTGAAAGATCCAGGTCTTTGGGTCCTTGACTTCCCACCGCTCGACTAACAAGCCGACATGCTGCCCTTTGTCGAAATCGTAGGTGCCCAGGCAACCGAGCACCTGGCACCAGACGCTGTACATCAGCGAGACGCTGTCGCCGTAGGGATTGAACGTCTCCATTGTTTCCGTGACACCGATCGAGATGCGGGTTTCGGCGGCTCTTCCCAACTGAGTGCCGGCTGTAAACATGAAGAGCGTTAGCCCGGCCACGGCTGCCACGACAAACCGTCTTCGCTTCATAACTCTCCCTCCTTGTCAGGACCCATGAATTTCAATCTTGATTCCTCGATCCTCGATCTTCCATCCTCAATCCTCAATCTTCTTACTTCCACAACTGCTTGTAGAATCCCTGCGTCTCTAGCTCCTTTACAAAGCGGTCGTCGTAGAATTCTTCCGGCTTGGCCGTTTTCGCCTTGGGATTTCTCGGCGCGATCTGGTTCAACACTTCCTGGATACCCTCGCGCGAGTTGTACGGAATCTTGTCCACGTAATCCACGGCATACTGGTAAACCGTATCGAGAGTCTTCGCATCGCTTGCGCGGCCATATTTGGCAATCGCGCGCCGGCTGAGCTCCTTATCCGTAAACAGCCGGTAGACCGCCTCGCCGTAGGCCTTCAGAAATCGCCGCGTCAGATCGGCATTGGCGTTAATAAAAGAGCGGCGCGCCATGAAAGCATCGTGCGGAAAGTAAACACCGGCCTTGCCCATGTTCATCAATACTCGCGCGCCAGCCTCTTCGGCCCGGAGGTTGGCCGGACTGGAGAACGGAGCCGCGACGATGGCCCTTGTACGCAACATCGCCGCGGCGGCAAAGAGATCGCCTGTTTGTATGAGGGTCACATCCCGTCCAGGTTCGAGCCCTTGCTTGCGCAAAACATAGCGCATCGTGAAATCGGTAGAGGAGCCGAAACGGGTTACCCCGACCGCTTTTCCACGCAAGTCATCGATCGTTTTGATTTCTGGTAAAGCCATGATGTAAAAAGCAGGGACTTTGACCATCGTCCCGAACATAACGACGTCGGCCCCACCCAAACTCGCGTCGACGGCGGCGCTCCCCGCGGCCCCAGCGATCGGCAGATCGCCGCCCAACATCGCCTGCACCATCAGTGATCCCGAAGCGATCAGCACCAGATGAGAATCGATGTCGTATTTTTCGAAAATCCTTCCCTCTTGCGCTACCCACAGACCGGCGAACACGCCGCTGGCGCTGCTATAACCATTGGCCAGCCGGTCTCTGGCGTCCGCGGGAAGAACCATCCTGCCGACGAAGGTTAGAACAACGAGGCAACTAAAAATCGTTCGTTTCATACCGCCCTCCTTCTCCAAAGGGATTTGCCGAGGTCCACGAAGGTATTTGCTTTCCGTTATTTACTTCTGCCGGGGAACCGCCGCCCACGCCTCGATTTCGATCAGCATGTCCGGCAGGTCGATGCCCACCCCCCTGAGCAGCGTGGCCGGCCTGGGATGGGCGCGCAGGTCAGGCTCATTTTGTTCGAAGAAAGCGTACATCTCGTCGCGCATGTCGAAAACGTCTTCGCGCCGCTTCAGGAAGTAACGGAACATCACGATATGTTTGAGGGACGCGCCCATAATCTCGAGATTATGCTTGATGTCGTCCAGACATTGGCGGGTCTGTTCCTTGATGCCGCCAACGACTTTCCCTCTCCCCGCCTGCTCTTGGTCGGGCGTCCGGCACGGAGCGTCTTCAAAGGGATCTCTTCCCGTCGAGCCGGACAGAAACAAAATATCGACGTCGCCCTTGGTGCGAAATCCAGTCGCCCAGTTCATTTTTTCTTTGTGATAATGGGGCCAAAGCGTTCCCCACTCGTATTCGACTTTTTCCGCTTTTTGCTTCGCCAGTGCCTCTGGGTTCTGTGCCATGACAAATCCTCCTTCGATTATTTTCCAGCTTTGAGGGACGAATCGGACTATTTAACCACAAAGAACGCAAAGGACGCAAAACATTTCTAAGCACGCTGCGGCCTTAAGGGCATATTACCTTTGGAATCTCACCTTCGACCAAGCAAAGTTGATTTCCGCTTCGGTCATCCTTTTTCTATGCGTCCTTTGCGTTCTTTGCGGTTAGTTCTCCTAAATCTCGATTTCCGCTACCACCGGCGCGTGATCGGAAGGCCGTTCCTTGGCGCGCATGTCCCGGTCGATGGAGCAGCTCGTGCAGCGCTTAACGAGTTCTTGGGACAGTAGAATATGATCGATGCGCAATCCCAGATTTCGCTTGAAGCCGTTCATGCGGTAGTCCCACCAACTGAAGGATTTCTCGGGTTGGTCGAATAAACGAAAGCTGTCCGCGAGTCCGAGTCCGATCAGAGTTCTAAAAGCCGCCCGTTCCGGCACGCTGAACAACACCTTTCCTTCCCAGGCCTTGGGATCATGGACGTCGCGCTCCTCGGGGGCGATATTAAAGTCCCCCAGCAGAACCAATCTAGGATGCTTTTTTAGCTCCTCTTTGAGCCACGCGGTGAGGCGCGCCAGCCAGTCGAGCTTGTAACGGTACTTGTCCGACTCGACGCTCTCGCCGTTGGGAATGTAAACGCAGATCGCGCGCAGGCCCTCGACGCTGGCCGAGATCACCCGTTTCTGTGGATCGTCGAAACCGGGAATGCCCGCCGTCACATCGTTCGGCTTGGTGCGGCACAGGATCGCGATGCCATTGTAAGTTTTTTGCCCGGAGAAAACCGGCTCGTAGCCGGCTGCGGCGATCTCCGTGGCTGGGAAGTTCGCGTCTTCCGTTTTGGTTTCCTGCAAACAGAACGCGTCGGGCTGGTGCGCCGAAAGCCACTCCAACACCTGGGGCAAACGGACCTTAAGGGAATTGACGTTCCAGGTCGCCAGTTTCATGGAGTTCAGAAATATTTTATTTCGGGCGTAAGAATCAGCCGCCCGATTTAGACGGGTCTTTAGGCGGGCGAACCGAGAATACCGGGCAGGTCGCGTTGCGCAGGACTTGCTCGGTTACGCTGCCCATGAGCATGTGGGCGACGCCGGTTCTTCCATGGGTGGACATCACGATGAGGTCATATCCGGACTTTTCCGCCTCGGCGACGATGTTCGATGCCGGCGTGCCGAGCTCCACTTTGCTTGCGACCTCGACTGACGCAAGCAGATCCGCGAAATGTTCATTTAGAAATTGCGACAGCGATTGCTGGTGTCTCTCGATCAGGCCATCGAGCGAACGCGCCTTGTAAGTCGAGAGCTCTGCGGCGTCGGCGACATAGTACACCGTGACCGAGGCGCCCCAGCCGCGCGCCAGCTCCAACGCGTAACTCACGCCGAGACCGGAGAGATCCGACAAGTCAGTGGGGGCAAGAATCTTTTCGATTTTCTTCATAAAGCCTCCCGATAAGAATCGTTGCTTCCTTTTATCGAATTTGCGCGCAACCTGCAAAGGAAATCGCCGCCATCGGTCGCCCCTTCCAAGGCTCCCCCTCTTCACGAGCAACGCAAACGGCGCTTTGCGAGAGTAAGGGCGGGTTTCAAACCCGCCCCTACATCTGTGCCCTTGTGACCTCCACTTCGGCGATTTGCATTGAATCCCCCCAGACCCTCCGCTAAAATCTAATTTGAACAATCATGGTCCGAATTGGCCTTCTCACGCTGATCCTCATTCTCGTTGCTCAGCCGCATACCCCGCAGGCGCAGGAGCTCGATGCGCGCACCGCGTTTACGCAGGCCCACGCTCTATATGCCTCCGGCGATTATCCTCAAGCCAAGGAGCTGTTTCAAAAGACGACCGACCCGAAGTATCCGCTTGCGGATTACAGTCTCTACTACCTGGGTGTCATTTCCGCGAACGAAAAAAATTGGGACCTATCGCGGCATTACCTCACCCAACTGAAGCGCCGCTATCCGCAAAGCATCTGGTTTCATGGCGCCGAGCTGCAGCGCGCCAAGATCGACCTGGCGGAGAAAAAATACGCTCAGGCCATCGCGGCGTTTCATTCGCTGCGCTCCGCCAGGGGAGGACGGCAGGAAATTTTCCAGGAATCCCTTCACCTCGAGGCCCAGGCAAGGGAAGCGTCGGGGGAAATAGGCCCGGCTTACGCGCTCTACCAACAGTTAAGGGTGTCCTACCCGCACTCTCGCTGGACCGCAACGGCGCGTAAGGAACAGGCCCGTCTGCGGGGAAAATTTCCCGAGCTCTTCGCCGTCCCTACGCCGCAATCCCTTGCCGAGGAAGCCGACCGGCTGGCGCGCGAACAGGCGTACAGCGAGGCGGCGACGATTTACAAGAAACTTCTCAGCGACGCCACCGATCCGGAGTTTCGCCTGCGCCTGCTGGTGAAGCTGGCGGGTCTTTATCTGGACCAGCGCCGGCGCGAGGAGGCGATTCCGCTACTGGATCAGATCGCCCGTGATTACCCGGAGACTGCCGAGGCGCCCAAGGCCACCTACCAGATCGGACAGATTCTTTGGAACCGCCACGACAACGCGCAAGCCATCGAGTATTTCAAGCGCGTTACCGAGCGCTATCCCGCCAGCGCCTATGTCGACCGCGCGCTGTACGCCTCCGCCGATATTTACGAATACTTTGGAAACAAGGAAAAAGCCGTCCAGCTCTACGGCGATCTTCCGAAGCGATTTCCCCGCAGCCAGGTGCGCGACGACGCGACCTGGCGTTTGGCTTGGCTTTACTACCGCTCCGGAGAATTACCGTCGGCCTTTTCGGCCTTCGGCGACCTCGCCGTGCGCGACGGCGGCAACTCTCTACGCACCCCGGCGCTCTATTGGCAAGCGCGGACCGCGGAAAAATCGGGCGATCTGGAAAGCGCGAAGAAACTTCTTCGCCAGATCGCCGGCGACGGTGAGGAATCCTACTATCAGGCCCTCGCGCTTCGGGCACTGGAGCGGCTGGGAGCGCCGATTGAAGAACCGAAGGCAGGCAAAGTTTCCAGCGGCACGGAGGCGGACCCGCCGCTGAATCCCGAATTTTCCTTTCATCTCGCCCGGGCGCGCGAACTCACCGTGATGTCGCTCAATCGCTTGGCGGCGGCGGAACTGGATGAAGCCAATCTCCGGTCGAGAAAACAGGCTCGATTGCGGCCGCTCTTGATGCGGGAATATTTTCGCGCCCAAGCCTACGGCCGGAGCCTCATGGTAGCCAATCAAATCCCCGCTTCAAATGGCGAACGAAATCTTTATCGTTTTCCGCTGGCTTACTGGGACACCATTCAACAGAAAGCTCAGGAACGGGACTTGGACCCGTTTCTGATTCTGGCTTTGATCCGCCAGGAAAGCCTCTTTGACGCCCAGGCGCGCTCGCCGGCATTCGCCCTGGGATTGATGCAGCTCTTGCCATCGACCGCCGCCCGGGTCGCCAAGCTCGTCGGGCTTGAGCCGCCCTCCAACGAGAAGCTGTTCGAACCGGAAGTCAATCTTACTCTCGGCACCCAGTATCTAAAGGACCTCCTCCTGCGCTACTCGAACAACTGGTTCAAAGCCATCGCCGCTTACAACGCCGGCGAGGCCGCCGTGGACCGGTGGGAAAAAGAGATCGTCACCGACGACATCGAAGAGTTCGTCGAGCGCATCCCCTACGTCGAAACTCGCGGCTATGTTAAACTTGTCATGCGAAACCATCGAATTTATAAGAAACTTTACGAAACCCAGAGATGAGAAACCATTCTCTCCCGTTGATCGGGATTACAGCCGATATCTCCGAAGCGCCACAGCGGCGCTTCACTGCCGGCAATGAACCGACGATATTTCTCCCGCGCCGCTATAGCCGCGCGGTGGAGATGAGCGGCGGCATACCGCTCCTCTTGCCGTTCACCGCTTCCCGCGCGCTGATGCGGCAGTACATCGGCCGGTTGGACGGATTAGTGATCAGCGGCGGCGCCTTCGACATTCACCCCAGCTATTACAACGAAAAACCGATCAAGGAAATCGGCGCGATCAAAAGGGATCGCACCGAGTTCGAATTGGAGATGACCCACCTGGCACTGAAGCGGGATCTGCCGCTGCTCGGCATTTGCGGCGGCGCACAGGCGATCAACGTCGTCCTCGGCGGCACGCTCTATCAAGACATCGCCGCTCAAGCTCCCCACGCCAATCAACATGAACAGGGCGCCAAGAAAGAAATCGGCGGCCATATAGTAAACATCGCGCGCGGCACCCGCCTGGAACAAATTCTGCGCCGGCGCTCCCTAGAGGTTAACACCACGCACCATCAGGCGGTCAAGGAAATCGGCACCGGCCTGGTCGTCAACGCGACGGCCGAGGACGGATTAATCGAAGGGATCGAAAGCTTGCGCCACTCATTCGTGCTCGGCGTGCAATGGCACCCCGAAGTCCTCGCGCCGCGCAATGTCGCCCAACGCCGAATCTTTTCCTTCTTCATCGATTCTTGCCGACGCGCGCACCGCGCACGTTAAACGATTTGAACGGCTTGAACCGTTTGAGCGGTTATTCGACCGCCTGTTGAATTTTCCCCTTTGCTGGGGCAGACAAGAAGACGAGTCCATTTCATCGAAGCGAGGTTCAACGTTCAAAGTTCCAAGTTCAAGGCCTAAAGAGTAAGGCGCGCTCATTTCCTTTGAACCTGAAACCTTGAACTTTGAACGCTCTTAATTAAGATCGGGAGGCGAATGATGGCTAACGAACATGGCGGCGACATACTCGACAGAGGGCAAGCGGAAAAAGAACTCTTTCCAGCCAGAGGTCTACCGGGC
>JACPFE010000712.1 GCA_016183145.1 Deltaproteobacteria bacterium
CCGGTTTTCTTATTATTTTTGGCACCGCCACCGCCGAAAGGATTGATGCCGCCCCACAGGCCGGCCAAGAAACCGGGGGATTCTTCCTTCTCCCCGGTTTTTTTCTTTGCCATTAGTTCTTGCCAGCTTTCGGGTGGCTTGTCTTCTGATTTTTTCTTACCGTCGTCGGAGAAGGGGTTGATTTTGTCAACTACGCGCCGAAAGAAGCTCTTTTCGTCGCCCGGCTCTTCGAATACCACCTCTTTTTTCGCGATGAGCTCTATGTCTCTTAGCTTGGCAACCGCCGTCTCGGTCTTTTCAGGTGTAGCCGGTGCGGCGGGCCGGCGATCGCGCATCAAGAGCATCGCCAGCGGGTCGTTCTTCTCTTTCTCCAACTGCGCCAATTGGGTTTTTGCTTCCGGCACGAACTTGCTTTGCGGGTAGTGTTGGATCAGCGCCTCATAAGCGAGCGCGGCCTTGACGGTGTTTTTTTCTCGCCGGTAGCTCTCGCCCAGATAAAAGAGACTTTTTACCGCAGCCGGAGTGCCGCCATAGCGGCGCACAATTTCCTCGAAACGGTCCCGCGCGGCGGGATATTTCTCCTGTTGGAGATAGAAGGCGGCGATGTTGAAGTCATGTTCCGACAGGTACTCGATGGCTTTGGCGAGTTTTTGTTTCGCCTCGGCGGCATAGGGAGACTTCGGATATTTCGCAATGACGGTTTCAAAATATCCCTTGGCGATTTCAGTGTTTTTCTGGTCCCGGTCCGTGGAGCTGAACTGGTCGAAGTGGGCCTGTCCGAGGCGGTAAGTCACGAACGGAATGTTTTCATTGGTCGGGTGCATCGATTGGAATTCTTTGAAGGCATTGACGGCTTCGGGATACTGCTGGTTTAGGTACAAGGCATCCGCGGCTTGAAGCTCGGCTTGCGTAACCAGCGGGCTGAAGGGGGAGTCCGTCTTGATTTTCGTGAACGCGTCGACGGCGCGCGCATATTTTTTTTCGGTCATATAACGCGTGCCTTCTTCGTACAATCCTTCGGCGGTGGGGTCGGGTTTTGGCGCTGAGCTAAACCATGGCACCGATGAAAGGGACGGCAGGCTAGGCGTAGGTATCGACGAACAACCGGCGGCCCCCGCGCCGATGAGCAAAGCTAAAACAATAATTTTTATGATCATCGCAAATTCTGTACTAATTTTGACCAATCTTATACGCCACGGCAACCTACAGTCAAGACGATCCGGGTTTTTTCTTGATTAAGCCCGATTTCGCCGCAGGGGACCCCCTGGCGCTCCATCGCCTCGCGGGCACGATCTAAGGACCGATAGATTCAGATGGCGGCCGCGCCAGGATTTTGAATTTCGCTTGGGCTCGATTGGCGCGAAACACATAGGGCCATACGGGGGGAAACATGACGTAGGCCGTGGTTTCCAAGAACGAATAGACCGGCTGTCCCGGCGGTCCTTTGTCGTCATGAATCGTTACCGCGTAATCCCCCGGGGGCAGCTCGGGCACGCGAAATTGCAGAACCTTGTCCTCGATCCAGACCAGATCTTCGCCGCGAACGGTTTGCCGCTCCGGATTTGACGCAAGCAGCTTAAGTTGCGGCCAGTCTATTATCTTGTCGCCGATCTGGACCCGGGGCCAACCTACGAGGTACTCCATCGACAAACTCACCATCGTGCCCGGCGTGCCTTCCACTGGATCGATCGCAGTGATTCGCGGCGCGCAGGAGATGCTCGCGAGCGAACATAGTAGTAGAGGGAATAGATTCCAGCGCCTGCTTAGTTCCATGATATTCGAAAATACACAATTCGTCGCGCCGGCTCAACGATGCACGCGAATCAAATGTTCCTCGCGCGGTGGAAGAAATTTCATTCTCGGTTTCTCCTGGTAATTTGTCGCGCTGATTTTTCGCGCGTGGAGAAAACTTGCTCCCGGCGCGCGGAGATAATGAATGTCTTGGCTGAACTAGAAACCAAGGAAGAAAATGGCATCTAATTCAACGGAATTCGCGACTATAGTCCTAGATATTAGCGCGAGAATTAAGATTTGCGGTAAAATTTACAACCGAAGTACTATTGTTGTGTTAAACTACTTAAAGTACAAACGACTGTAGCAATCAGCGCCCAACAGCACTACTCCAAGTGACGCGGGGGAAGCTGTGGGCCGGTTGCGATGATTCTGTAGAAGGAAAAAGTCTAAGGAGGCGAAGATGAAGAAAAGAGTATTAAGCATCACGGGGTTGAGCTTTTTGCTTGCAGCATTTGCTCTCGCCGTCGTTCCTGCGCAGGCGCAGAACGTCGATCAGAAGATCAAAGCGCTGGAGCAGGAGCTGTCGCAGCTCAAAGTGGAGCAGTTGGAACTGAAGAAGGAAGCGACGGCGGCGGCGGCGGCCCTGCCGAGTTTCAGCTACCGTCCGGGCAACGGGTTGACGATCGAGGCGGCGGACAAATCATGGTCGGTTCGTCATTCGTTCGAAGCACATATGCGTTACAATTTTCTTAGCGGGCGCGACCAGGTGGGGCGGAGCAATGGTGAGTTGGAAGGTCGCCGGTTTAGGCCCGAGTTTTACCTCTGCATCAACAACTGTCTGTGGGAGATCGACTGGCGGCTCGACCTCGACGGGTTTGGGGGAAACACCGATCTTCAGCGTGGCGTGATTTACTTTCACGGCGAGAACATAAGCCCCTGGTTACCCACGGTGCAGTTCGGCATGGACACCACGAATTCGGGTCCGGCCAGCCGGTCGCGTCAGGGCTCGGGAGCAGTAGGCTCCCAAGCGGAGTATGACATGTTCACGCAGAACCAAGGGTTTAACACGGGCAGTGCTACTTCAGGTATCAGCTTTCTTTGGGATAACCGCTCGCTTTCCAGCATCGGTATCCCTGGGCGAATCA
>JACPFE010000706.1 GCA_016183145.1 Deltaproteobacteria bacterium
TCCAATGTATCATCTAGGCCGGCTTGGTCAAGGACGCGTGAGCTCTTGTATAAGGTAAGGCGTGGGGTATCGCTGCGCGAGGTGGCGGATCTATCGATTCTCAAAGAGGCGCAGAAGGAGCTTGGGATTCACAGGGAGGTACTGCGCAGGCAGATGCGAAGCAATGTAAGAGAGGAGGATCTTGAAATGAATTTTTTTGATCGTCCGCAAACGTTGCTCGAATACCGATTTTCGGATTGGAGACCAGACCGGCGATCGCCGTAGTGATGATGGCGGTGATGTCGCCGCTGGTGGTGACTTTCTGGGTCTATGCCCAACGCCAGTAGCACATTACGACTTCGGTTTCTTAGCCGCGAACGAAACGGAGTGATTCTATGATCGAAGGTACGGGAGCGAACCGGCGCATCGACGTGCACCATCACGTGGTGCCGCCGCAGTATGCCGGCGACTCCATGCCGATCAAACTCCCCGATACGGAAACCCAACTACGGACCATGGACGGCTGGCACATTCAAACGGCCATTACCTCGCTGACTCCTCGCGTGCTCATGGCTAACTCGCATCGACTGCGCGAAGTGGCCCGGACCTGCAACGAGTTCCAAGCGCGCGTGGTGCGCGATCACCCCTCGCGCTTCGGCGCCTTCGCGCTGCTGCCCCTGCCGGATGTTGACGGCGCGCTGGAGGAATTAGCGTATGCCCTCGACGTGTTGCGCCTTGACGGCGTCGGCCTGTTTTCCAGCTACGATGGGCGCTATCTCGGCGATTCATTATTTGACCCAGTCTTCGACGAGCTTAACCGGCGCAAGGCGGTTGTCTTTATTCACCCGACCCACTGCGAAGCGCCTGCCGAGACCAACCTGGGATCACCGCCCTTCGTCGTCGAATATGTCTTCGACACGACCCGCGCTATCGTCAATCTGATCTTTACTGGTACGTTGCGGCGTTGCCCGGACATCCGCGTGATCGTCGCGCACGGCGGCGGCGCAGTGCCGTTTCTGGCTCAGAGAATCTCGATGCTCGAAGGCCATCGGCAGGCCCGAACCGTGACCGGCGTGATTCCCACCCTGCGATCGTTCTACTATGAAATCGCCAGCACCACGGCGGCCTACGCGCTGCGCTCGCTGCAAGAGCTGGTCGGGGCGAAGCGAATTCTCTGGGGCTCCGATCTGCCGTTCGTTTACGGCGAGCGGCTCAAGACCGAGGTCGATCATTGGCAGGAGTATGATGGATTCAATGCCAACGATCGCTTGGCCGTCGAGCGACAAAATGCGCTCCGTCTTTTTCCGCGCTTCGGTCCCGCAGCCGGTGCGAGTGTACAGCCATAGAGTTTCATAACGGGAGGTCAAACTCATGAACACGAAAGTGAAATTAACTCGAATCCGACGAAATAGTTTATTCTTTGACCGGCTATCTTCCTCTCCCTTGAGAGACTGTGTCGTAATGAGAGAAAATCCCATAGATGTCATGCTGAGCGAAGCGAAGCATCTCGCATTTTCTTTCACTTACGAAGACGAGATCCTTCGGCTATCGCCTCAGGATGACATTGCGACACAGTCTCTGACGGGAGAGGAAAGACCAACCAAATCTCTCTTGTTGTTTCTCGCTCTGATCATGCTGACACTTTTGTCTATGGGCGTTGGAGGTTTCGTACAGACCGGATCAGCCGCGGAGGGGACGCGTTTTCTGGCGAGTTACGGCGGCACCGCCGGCTACCAGCTTCCGCTGTGGGTCAATAAGGAACTGGGGTTCAGCAAGAAGCACGGCGTCGATCTGGAAATTATCTTGATTCAGGCGGGCTCGCCGAACATCCAGGCCTTGCTCGGCGGCAGCCTTCAGCTTACTCAAACGGCAGCCTCGTCGGCGGTGATCGGAGCGGCGCGCGGCGCGCCGGTGGTGATCGTTGCGACCTTGGAAAACAAGCTCCCGATGCTGCTCGTCTCCCGTCCCGAGATCAAGGAACCACAGCAGTTGCGCGGAAAGGTTATTGGGATCAATCGATTCGGCGGCTCCAACGACGCCGCCGTATTGATGGCGGTCAAAGCCTGGAAAATGGATCCTAAAGACATCTCCATGTTGCAGACAGGTGGCACGGCGGCGCGCATGGCGGCGCTGCTGAGCAAAAAGGTCGATGCGACGGTGCAGTCCTATCCGGAAATATTTCAGGCGCGCAAGCTCGGCATGAACGTGCTCGCGGACATCGGCGATTTCGGTTTTTATACCAACACCTCGAACATCGTTACGCGCTCCTACCTGCAACAGAACCGCGCGGCGGTAAAGGGATTCATCAAGGGGCAAATCGAGGGCATGCACTATGTCAAGACCAACAAGGAAGGGAGCCTCAGGATCCTCCGCAAACACCTCCAGGTCACGGATCCCGAGGCGGTGGAGGGGACCTACGAATTCTTCGCCAAACGGCTGCCCCGGTCGCCGCGCACGGAGTTGGAAGGGATAAAGAATATCTTGGTGTCCATCGACGCCGGCGATAAAACCCCCGCCGATTTCATCGACATGAGCCTGGTCGATGAAATCGAGCGGGAAGGATTCGTCAAGAAACTGTACGGCTCGTAGACGGTCGGTTCAATTCGTTCAAAACGTTCAAGCCGTTCCGACGGTAACCATTAGTTCAAAGTTCAAGGTTCAATGTTCAACGTCCCCACTTCCCAACCTTGAACTTTGAACGTTGAACCTTGAACAAGTAATTTACAATTTGTCGCCCCACAGCTTCTTGAGAAAGCCGCTGTCCCGCAGGTCAGTGAAAAAGCGCGGGTCGTAGAAATCTTCCGGCTTGGCGGAGGCGGCCTGGGGCATGGACTTGCTCATCAGTCCGAGAATCAGCTCGATCCCTTTGGGATCGACTTGCAGGGTTCTTTGTACGGCGTGCGACTCAGACTCTATGGCGTAGGCATTGACTTCGCGGTCCTCGACTTTGGTGTATTTGGCGACGATCTGATTCGTGCCTTCGCTGTTGGTCAGAAAGTAGTGCATCGCTTCGGCGTAGGCCCTCATGAACTTCGCCAGCTCTTGTTGTTTGCGCTCCACCGTATTGCGCGCGGAGAGGAGCACGGTCGCCGCGAAAGGAATCTTCATCGCCGTGATATCAAGGATAACTTTGAAGCCCAGCCTCTGGGCGAAAAGGTCGTGGGGCGCGTTCGTGGTTACGGCGTCGATCGTTCCCGCCTTGAGCGCTGGGATTCCCTGGCCGATGGTCCCGAGCTGAATGTAGTTGAGATCTTTTAGCGGATCGATCTGGAAACGGGATAAGGCGGCTTGCGAGAACATGTCCGGGTTCGAGCCGATGCGGTCGATGCCGAGCCGCTTGCCCTTGAGGTCCTGGACGCCGGCTATCTCTTTCTTGCCGACGATCGCTCCCGTCATGCGGTTTTTGGTTTGCCCGATCATAACCAGATTCTTGGCTCCACCGGCGATCGCCCGTATCGGCGCGAAGCCGCCGATCACGCCCACGTCGACTTCGCCGGAAAGAATCGCGGTTGTCCCCAAGGGGCCCGAAGCGATAAAGACGAGCCTGACATCCAACCCCTGCTTCTTGAAGAACCCCGCTTCCTTGGCGATCCACATGGGCGCCATGGAAACCACCGGCGCGGTATAGAACGCCGTGAGTGTCTGGGTCTGGCCCCAGCTCGGTTTGGCGGAAGCGATGGATACGAGAAAGGCGATGGCGCATAACGCAAATGCTTTACGAAGAGTTGCCATGACGATGTCCTCCTTGTGACGGGAACCGTTTAACACGCTCCCTTATCGGGCTGCGTCAGCCCGGATTAAACGGTGCGGATTATAGCACGGGAAATGATGCTGGCAATGGGAATATTGACAGGCTTAGTTGCAGGTGATAGGCGTGCGGCAACCTAACGGTGCCGGGACGTTCGTCGAACCCACCCGACAGGAAAGGAAAACATGAAATCCTTTTTGTCTCTCATGAGGAAATCTATGCTCTGGATTCTCTGCCTAGTCGTTCTGTTCACGGCGAGCCTGAGTCATGCGGCGGAGGGACTGCAAAAGCTCCGGGTTGCCTACGCGGCGATCACGGCCGCCTTCTCGATCCCCTGGATCGCCAAGGAAGCAGGGCTGTACCAACGCCACGGATTGGACGTCGAGCTGATCTATATCGCCAGCGGGCCGCGGGCGATTCAGACCATGGTCGGTGGCGGCATCGACATTGCGGCGTTTGGAGGTGCGGCCGCCATCGACGCGCGGCTTGCCGGGGCGGACACGGTGTATGTCGCGATCCCGGTGAATCGCCTGATTTTTTTCACGGTGGTCGCGCCGCACATCAAGGGGGTCGAGGATTTGCGTGGAAAAGTCGTCGGCGCGACGCGCATCGGCACGCTCACTGATTACTTTACCCGCGTTTACCTGCGCCAATCCGGGCTCGTGCCGGACCGTGATGTGACCATCCGCGGCACGGGCGGATTGCCTGAGACTCTCGCCGCGCTAAAGGCGGGACAGATTCAAGCCGGAACTTTCGGTTTCCCCGCCGTGCTTCATGCGCAAGCGGCGGGCTTTCGTGTCCTGGTAGACTACGCTACTCTCGGATATCGTTATCCGCTTTCGACCGTAGCGGTGACTCAGAGCATGATTCGCACGCGTGAGTCGGCGGTGCGCGGTTTTCTGGCGGCGTACGTCGAAGGTATCCATCGTTTCCGCACCGACCCCGCGTTTGCGATGAAGGTCATCGGCAAATACACGCAAACGACGGATCGGAAGATGCTGGAGGAAACGCACAAGGTTTACGCCCCGGCTTTCGAGCGGGCGCCCTATCCGGAGCCTGAGGATCTCAAGCTTGCCATCGACCAGGTCAGTGAATTGAATCCGCGCGCCCGGGGCGCCGACCCGCGTGACTTCGTCGAGCCGCGCTTCATCCGCGATATCGAGGCGAGCGGTCTCATCAAGCGGCTGTACGGCGAGCAGAAATAACCGAGTAGGGGCAAGGCATGCCTTGCCCCTACTACTGTCCCGTGCGCATTAACGTTCTTGGCGCCGGCCCGGCCGGCCTGTTGTTCTCGCTGCTGATCAAGCGGCGCTTCCCGGTATGGAGCGTCCGGGTCTTCGAGCAGAATCCGCCGGACGCGACCTTCGGATTCGGCGTGGTGTTCTCCCGGGGCGCGCTTGAGTTTCTCGAGCGCGACGTGCCGGATTTTCACGAGCAGCTCGTCCCCCGCCTTGAATCCTGGCCGATCCAACGCATCGTCCATCGCGACGAGCGGGTGGACATCGACGGCAACGGCTTTTCTGCCATCGGGCGGTTGCAGCTTAATCAATTTCTGCAGGAACTCTGTCGCGCCTCGGGCGTGAGCATCGACTACGAGCGCCTCGTCGAGTCGCTGAACGATCTGCCGAGCTGCGATCTCCTCGTCGGCGCCGACGGCTTGAACTCGCTGGTGCGCCGCGCCTTGGAAAAGGAATTCGCGCCGCAGGTCGATTGGCTCACCAACCGCTTCGCTTGGTACGGCACGCGGCAACTCTTCGACTGCTTGACCTTGACCTTTCGCGCCAACGAACATGGCACCTTCGTCGCGCACCACTATCGTCACAGTCAGACGATGAGCACTTTCATCGTCGAGTGCGACGCCGCAACCTGGCTTCGCGCCGGGCTCGACTGGATGTCCGACGAAGAAAGCCGCGCCTACTGCGAGCGGGTTTTCGCGCCGGATCTGGGCGGGCACTCACTGGTTTCGAATAAATCGGTCTGGCGGCAGTTTCCGCTGCTTACCAACCAGCGCTGGTCGGTTGGCCATAAGGTGCTTATCGGCGACGCGCTGCGCACGGTGCATTTTTCCATCGGCTCGGGGACGCGCCTCGCCTTCGAGGATGCCATCGCGCTTGACCGCGCGTTCGCCGAAGCCGGCGCGGACGTGCCAAGTGTGCTGGTGGCGTTCGAGCGCGAGCGCCGGCCGGTGGTCGAAAAACTTCTCGCCGCCGCCAATGCCAGCTCCTTCTGGTACGAGCGCATGCCGGCAAAAATGGCCATGAAGCCCTGGGAGCTTGCTTACGATTATATGACGCGCAGCGGGCGCATGACCGACGAGCGGCTGCGCGAACTCTCACCCAAGTTCATGGCGCGAGTGGACGCGGAACGAAGCGGTGTTTGGTAGCCCACGGCGCTCCGACACAGTCAACGAACTTCGGCTGCTAAAGAGACCAGAATCCCTTGATTCGTCATCCGCCATCAAATATATTCGCGCGAACCTTGCCGGCGCTACGCCTCAATCGATTCGCACTCGCCGATCATCGACGCAAGGCCCCATGGTGAACCGCAATGTTTGACGCTTTGATCGACGGACTGTGGCTGGTTTTGCAGTGGAAGGCCTTCAGCCTGATGATGGTCGGCATGCTCCTCGGCTTCGCCGTGGGCCTGCTCCCCGGTATCGGCGGGGCGGCGACCCTCGCGCTCATGCTGCCGTTTATCTTCAAGATGGCGCCCGCGGAGGCGTTTGCGTTTTTGCTTGGCATGCACGCCGTCGCCGCCACCACCGGCGACATCACCTCGATTCTCTTCGGGGTTCCGGGCGAAGCGATTTCGGCGGCCACCGTCGTCGATGGCTACCCGATGACCAAACGGGGCGAGGCCGGCCGCGCGCTCGGCGCGGCGCTGACGAGCTCTTTGCTTGGCGCGCTGATCGGCGCCGGGGCGCTCGCGCTGGCGATTCCGGTGGTCCGCCCGCTGGTTCTCACCTTCGGATCTCCGGAGCTGTTCATGCTCGCGATCATCGGCATTTCCTGCATCACGTCGCTCAGCGGAGCCGGCGCGCGCGGCCAGATCAAAGGTTTTGCCATGGGTCTTTTGGGGTTGCTTCTATCCACCATCGGCCAGGAGCGCCAGTCTGGTTCCCTGCGCTTCGACATGGGCATGATGTATCTCTGGGACGGCCTCGATTTCGTCCCGGTATTGGTCGGCATCTTCGCGATCCCTGAGATCGTCGACCTGGCGATTCGCGGCACGGCTATCGCAGGAGAAAGACAGCCGGAAAATCTGAAAGCCGGTGTCATGGAAGGCGTCAAAGACACCTTTCGCCACTACTGGTTGGTTTTTCGTTGCTCGGTCATTGGCGTTTTCGTCGGCATCCTGCCGGGCGCGGGCGGCGGCGTGGCGCAGTGGATGGCCTACGCTCACGCGGTGCAGAGCGCCAAAAACACCAAGGATCGCGAAGGTTTCGGCAAGGGAGATATCCGCGGCGTCTTGGGTCCGGGCGCCGCAAACAACTCGAAAGAAGGCGGCGAGTTGATCCCGACCATCGCCTTCGGCGTGCCGGGCAGCGGCGCGATGGCGATTCTGCTCGGTGGCTTTTTGATCATGGGAATCATACCCGGCCCCGATATGCTGACCAAACATCTGGCCATCACCTTCTCGATGGTTTGGACGCTGGTGATCGCCAACATCATCACCGTGGTACTGTGTCTTCTCGTGCTCGATCAATTGGCAAAGATCACCTACGTGCGCGGCGGCTTGATCATCCCCTTCGTGCTGTTGCTCGTCTTCGTCGGAAGTTACACCGCCAACGGGCAGATCGCCGACTTGATCGTGACTTTTATATTCGGCCTGCTCAGCTATTTCATGGTGCTCTACGGCTGGCCCCGCCCGCCCTTCGTCCTGGGTTTCGTGTTGGGGAAAGTGATTGAGACTTATCTGTTCATTTCCGTATCCCGTTACGGTTTCACCTGGCTGCGGCACCCGGTTGTCATTACTCTGATCGTGCTCATGGTGATCATCATCGCCTATCCCTATATCCAGCAGCGCCGTGATCGCCTGCGGAGCCCGGCCAATGCATAAAGGCCGCGTTCTCTTTTGCGTCTTCTTGATCGCCGTCGCCGCTTACGCGGTGTGGGCGGCGGTCGGTTGGACCTTCAAAGCGAAACTCTTTCCGCTGACGGTAAGCATTCCTCTCATCGTTCTCGCGGCGATTCAGCTCGTGGCGGAAATTTTCGGCAAGGCGGACACCGGTGAAGGGCAGGCGGTGGATCTTGAATTTGCGAGCGACGTGGCGCCGGAGCTGGCGCGGCGCCGGGCCATAAGAGCGTTTCTCTGGGTCGGGGGCTTTATCCTGCTCGTTTACCTGCTGGGCTTTCCTTGGGCCGTTCCCATCTTCGTTTTTTCCTATCTCCACCTGCAGAGCCGGATCGGGCTGCCGGTCTCGGCCGCTCTGACAGCGGCGACCTGGCTATTTTTTTACGGCCTCTTTCAACGGCTTCTCCATCTGCCTTTCGAAGACGGAGTGATCCAAACTTGGCTCGGCGTGTGAACCGAGTTAGGCAATCGTGAGCGATGGCTAGCGTGGTGTCTTTGAAATTCGCTGATTATTTTTTCACGTCATTCCGGGCAAGCCGGCGATTCCGCCAGAGGCGGATCAGCCTCAGGCTGAAGCTGGCGCGACCCGGAATCCAGTTTTCTCGTAGGGGCGGGTTTTAGACCCGCCCCTACTGGATTACCGCTTTCGCGGTAATGACGAACGGGAGACGCCGGCTTATTCCGCTAACTTCTGAGCCAGCCTGTCAGTCGATCTTGTATCCCAGCTCCCTGGCGATCTCGCGGGCGATCCGCGCGTCGGCGATTTCCTCAAAGGCGATCTTCCTGCCGGCAAACTGGCCCAACATCTGGAGCGATTTGACGATCTGCTCCATACCCTCGCGGGTGGGAACACCGCTGCCGCTGGAGGTCCTGCGAAATTCAGCGTAAGTATCTTCCGCGGTTTCTCGGTCCACTTTGATTGCGCGCATGATCACATCGATGCTTTTTTCTTTCGACTGCAACAGCATCCTTTTCGCGACTTGCAAGGAACGAATGACGCGTTTCAATTCATTGGCGCGATTCTGAATGGAGGCGTTGGACGCCGTCAGACCGCCCAAAGGCATCTGCACATGCGCCCCGACGTCCAGCAATTCCCGCAGGCCTTTCTTTTTCGCGTAGTAAATCAAGGGCGAGTTGAGCAGCGCCGCTTCGATGCTGCCGGTTTCCAACCCGGTCAATAGTTGCGGCGCGCCCAGGGCGACGATCGCGAAGTCCTTGGCGTTTTCGCCCATCGCTTCAAGGCCGATGCGCAGTGCCACGTCGGAAGTGCCGCCCAGGCCGGTGACGCCGATCCGTTTTCCGCGCAGCTCCTTCAACGATTTAAACTCGGGCCGCGATACGATGGAATAGATCAACTGTTCGGAAGCGAACCAGACGGCCTTCGACGGTACGCCTCTCAACGTCGCGGCGACAGAATTGGGGCCTACCCCGGCGACATAGTGAATATCGCCGCTGACGGAAGCCGCATTGGCCGCCTGGGATCGCATTTGAATGCTTTCCACCTCAAGGCCGTTTTGTTCGAAAATTTTCCACTGCTGCGCGGCGAACAAGGCAAAACAACAGATCGACGCATTGGGGTAGGAAATTCTGATTTTACCTCTAGCTTCTTGCCCGCTCACTGGAGCGGCGAAGATGCCCCCCAAGACTGCCATGCCGATGATCAACAGCCCGACCCAGCGACATCCGTCATACATTCGCCTCATATTCACCTCCCATTCGTTGCAATTTTTTGTCACCCCGTAACGATGCGATTTGAAAGCCGTGCCAACGCACGGTAGAGATCGATCACTCGCTCCCCTTCCAACGCGCCGATGCGGCGCTCCAGGCCAAAGAGAACGATTTTCATGCTTTTTCCTCCTGTCTTTTCTTGGCGCGCTTTGCGACTTGGCGAGAGATACCCCCTCCTTCATCCTCCCCCGCACGCGGGGGAGGAAAGAGGTGGGGGCGCAATGCCTTTGTCGCCTCGACATCGATCTCGAACCTCCGCCCTTGCTGCTGAATCACCACTCCATAATCTCGACTAGCCGCTTCGAGCGAAACATACCCGGAGCGAACGTCGGCGAGAACCTTTTGCGAATCGCGCTCAA
>JACPFE010000707.1 GCA_016183145.1 Deltaproteobacteria bacterium
CAGATAGAAATCCACGCTGGGCCAAATCTCCTTCGCTAGATACTTACCTTGGAAATGTTGAACAGAACGACTCCAGGAAAATTTATCCGGCCAAGGCGCAAAGTGACACTCGGTGTCATTTCGACCGAAGGGAGAAATCTGTCTTAGATCCCTCGCATTCGCTCGGGATGACGGGCCTCGCCCCGTCACCTTAGCGTCTTTGCGTCTTTGCGGGAGACATGGTTTTTCCGATGTCTCCTTCGTTTCCGAATTTCAAATACTTTTTGCTATTGTCCTGCCTCAGAAATTCGCCACATAATTACCGCCTCGCTTCGCCCGTAACTCTCCCCCTTTGAGAAAGGGAGATTTGAGTGCGCCTTCGGCGATTTCCGGTTGCAAATTGTCCTCGTTGATATAGTATGCGACCGGGCAATTTGCAATCTTGCTGAACGGCGAACATGACGCACCGGTGATCGAGTTTCACGACGTAAACAAGTGGTTCGGCTCGCTCCACGTCCTCAACGACATCAATCTCACAATCGGCGCGGGAGAAGTCGTAGTGGTTTGCGGGCCGAGCGGCAGCGGCAAGAGCACGCTGATCCGCTGCATCAACCGCCTAGAACCTATCCAGTCCGGTGAAATCATTGTCGATGGCTTATCGCTTGCAGCCGCCGGATTTGACGCAGCCGCTTTGCGGGCGAAGGTCGGCATGGTATTTCAATCCTTCAATCTCTATCCGCACATGACGGTCCTACAAAATATCACGCTGGCGCCGGTCAAAGTTAAAGGATTGGCCGCCGCGGAGGCGCAGCAGATCGCAAAAAAACTTCTGGACCGGGTCGGAATACCAGACAAGGCCGCCGCCTATCCGGCCAATCTCTCCGGCGGCCAGCAGCAGCGTGTCGCCATCGCCCGCGCGCTGGCGATGAAACCCAAGATCATGCTGTTCGACGAGCCGACCTCGGCGCTCGACCCCGAGATGATCAACGAAGTTTTGGAAGTGATGACTGACCTGGCGCGGGACGGGATGACCATGGTTGTGGTAACCCACGAAATGGGTTTCGCGCGGCGGGTGGCGCATCGCGTGGTGTTCATGGACGAAGGCCAGGTGATCGAAGAAAACGCGCCGGAGAACTTTTTTGCCGCGCCCCAGTCTCCCAGAGCGCAACAATTTCTCGGCAAGATTCTCGCGCACTAATAAGAGATTGTTAAAAATTGAATTCGCCAATTTTTTATTCTGCCATTCTGAACGTAGCGTAGCGGAGTGAAGAATCTCGACCGAGATCCTTCGCGTTGCTCAGGATGACAAACAGTGGAGTGACAATGCATTTGTTGAGTTTATTATTTCCCAGACCCTAAGGAGGCGGAGATGAAATACTTAATATTTTTTCTCGCGGCGCCGCTGTTTCTTGGCATCGCTGTGACGACATCGGCCGAAACCACACTGAAGAAAATCGACAAGAGTGGAACCCTGGTGATCGGCACGCGCACCGGCTCGCCGCCCTTCGCCTACGTGAACAAGAATAACGAGTGGGTCGGCTTCTCCATCGATCTCGTCGAGAAGGCGATCCTTCCCGCGCTCAACAAGAAGCTCAACAAGCAGATCAAACTGGAGAAGAAAGAGTCGGCGCCGGCGACCCGTATCCCGTTGTTGACTTCCAATGCCGTGGACCTGATCGCCGAGACCATGACCGACACGCAGTCGCGCCGCGACAGCGTTGATTTCAGCCTGACCTTCTTCGCCACCGGTGCCCAGTTTCTGGTGAAGAAAGGCAGTCCGATCAAAGGCATTCAAACCATCGCCGGGAAACGAGTGGCGGCCCAGCAGGGCTCCACCAACGCGCGCATCATTCGCGAGCGCGCGCCGAGTGCGAAGCTGCTCGAATTTCCCGACCAGCCCGCGGCGTTTCAAGCGTTGGCCCAGGGGCAGGTGCAGGCGTACACCAACGACGGCATTCAGCTCGCCGGCCTCAAGGCCAAAGCGCCTAAGCCGGAGGAGTGGGCCGTCGTCGGGGAATTTTTTTCCTACGAGCCCTACGGCATGGCGTTGAGAAAGGGCGATTCGGATTTTCGCCAAGTGGTCAACGTCGGCCTGATGGACGCCATCGAGTCGGGGAAATATTTCGAAATCTACGACAAGTGGTTCGGCCCGAAGGGCGAAGTGCCCTACCCACTGGCGCCGGAAACCAAACGGTTTTTGCAGATGCAGGTGGTGCCGAAGTAAGTCCTGAGTAATGAGTGCTGAGTGCTGAGGGGGAAAGAGCCAAACTCAGGACTCGTTACTCAGCACTCAGGACTTAATGCGATGTCCTATACCTTCAATTGGAGCATCCTGTGGACCGGCCAATCCGGCGGCTGGCTGCTGCAAGGACTTTTCACGACCATCGAGATATCCATCCTCGCCTGGTGGATCGCCGTGGTTCTCGGCATCGGCTCGGGGGCGATGCGCACGGTACCGGTGGTACCGCTGCGTTGGGCCGCGGCTGCTTACGTCGAGTTCTTTCGCAACGTGCCGCTGCTCGTCTGGATGTTTTTCTGGTACTTCGCCGTGCCGCCGCTGCTGCCCGACGCGGTGCGCGAGTGGCTCTTCGACCACGGCGCGGAATTTTGGGCCGCTCTCTGCGCCCTCGGCGTTTACCACGGCGCGCGCTTTTCCGAAGTGATTCGCGCCGGCATCCAGGCAATTCCCAAGACTCAATTCGAGGCGGCGGTCTCCACCGGCCTCACGGTGACCCAGGCCTATCGGTTGATCATCTTGCCCATCGCGCTCAGGCTGATCATCCCGCCCGCGACCAACGAATCTTTGAATCTGCTCAAAAACTCTTCGGTGGCGCTGACCATCGGCGTCGCCGAATTGACGTTCCAAACCCGCCAGATCGAAACTTACACGGCCAAGGCGTTCGAGGCGCTGGCTTCGGGGACGGTGATCTACCTGCTTCTCTGTCTCACCATCGCGGCGTTAATGGCGCAGGTGGAGCGGCGCTACGCCATTCCCGGCATGATCGCCCAGGGCGCCGTGGGAGAAAATTAACGTGGAGCTTCACGTCATCGCCGACAACTTCGCCTTTCTTATCCTCCAGGGCTTTTTCGGCTTCGGCTCTTTCGCCGGCGGCACGCTGCGCCTGGCCGCGCCGGCCATCGTTTTTGGTTTTATTCTCGGAATTTTTATCGGTCTCGGCCGTCTGGCGCGCTCGCGTTGGATCAGCGTTCCGATGACGATTTATGTGGAGTTCTTTCGCGGCGTGCCGCTGGTCATGGTGATTTTTTGGTTTTGGTTCATCATTCCGGTGCTGCTGGGAAAATCGTTGCCGGAATACAGCGTGGCGCTCACCGCCTTCGTCGTCTTCGAAGCGGCATACTTGGGCGAAATCGTCCGGGCGGGGATACAATCGGTGCCGCGCGGGCAAGTCGAAGCCGCCACCGCCACCGGACTGACGCGCGCCCAAGCGATGCGCCATGTCATCCTGCCCCAGGCCTTCCGCAATATGATTCCCGCGCTAGTCACGCAATTCATCGTGCTGCTCAAAGACACCTCGCTAGCCTCTATCATCGGCTACGTCGATCTGACCAAAGCGGCGCAGATCGTCAACAACCGGGAGATTCGTCCGTTCGAGCTGTATCTTTTTATCGCGGTGGTCTATTGGGCTTGTAGTTACGGCATGTCGCGCTATGCCCGCGCCCTTGAGCGGCGGCTGAATCCTCAAGCGGCGTGACGGATCACCGACCGTGCGGCGACGCCGCAACCGATTCGGAGTATCTCGCGCAAAGGCGCAAAGGACGCCAAGGAAACCCAATTGTCATTTCGACCGAAGGGAGAAATCCTTCTCAGATCCCTCGCATTCGCTCGGGATGACGGACGGTGGCCCGTCACCTTTGCGAGCGTGGCGTCTTGGCGGGAGAATAATCCTAAGCGCATCCGAGGTTAGCCACAGAAAATTCCGAAGCTCGTTAACAATATGTTTGTATCGGTTTGACTGTCACGTCGCACCATCCGTCAGCCCGTGGTCGAGACTTTGCTCGGAAGAATCTTGTAGATCACCCGCACTTCGCCGGGAGCGCGGAAGGGATACTTGTCTTTGCCCAGGTATTTCTTGGCCAATGCGTCGATATGGGCATCGGCGCCCTGCTCGGTAATCTCGGTAATCTCACCCTGCACATCGAGATGACGATAAGAATTACCGGGATCCATGATCGACAGCGCCACTTGCTTGTTGCGCCGCATGTTCTTGTCCTTCACTCGCCCTTTGGCGGAGTTGACGCGGATATGCGTTCCATCGAAATCGCACCACACCGGCGTCACTTGCGGCGAGCCGTCAGCCATCAGCGTGGCGAGATGCGCGAAAGCGACTTTGGTAAAAAGATCCTTGAATTGTTCTGGAATAGCCGCACCCATAAAAATTACCTCCTTTGAATAACCATGTTCATCCGAATTAACAGAAATAGTCGGAAAGCTGAATGAGATCGTCGATCAGAAAGTCCGGCTGAGCCGCGCGCAAGTCGTTGGCATTGCCGAGTCCGTAGGTCACGCCGCAGGTCACCACGCCGGCGCGCTTGCCGGCTTCCACGTCCGTCTCGCCGTCCCCCACCATCAGCGCCTTCGCGGGGGGCACTTGATAGCGCTGGAGAACTTCATTCAGCAGAGCCGGATGGGGCTTCTTGTCCGACACGCTGTCGCCGCCCAGGATCGCATCGAATCGATCCTCGACTCCCAGACCGCGGATGATGGCGACCGAAAGCCGATGCATCTTGTTGGTGACGACGACGCGGCGCTTGTCGCGAAAACAGTCGAGCGCCGGCAAAACTCCGGGATATAGCACCGTCTTGTCCAGGAGATGATTTTCGTAGCGCTCGAGAAATACGCGCATCACTTCGGGAAACTGGTCCTGCTGCGGCAATGAATGCTTGAGCAGGTGCTCCACACCGTAGCCCACGTGGGAATAAACCAGCGCGTTCGGCAGCGGTTCCAGCTTGAAGTGCGCGCGGGTGAAATTCACCGCGTCGGCGAGGTCCGGGCCGGTGTCCGCCAGCGTCCCATCCAGGTCGAACATGATCAAGTCGACGGCAATCTTCATCGCGCGCCCGCTAAACGAAAAATAGACTTGAAGCGGGTTTCTGTCAATTGTGCTTTTCCAACCGCGCTTAAAGTGTTATGGCTAAGACAGAACTCTCACTAATCTTTAGGAGGTCGAAAATGAATTTTAATCGCCTGGCACCGGCGCTGGCGTCGGTGCTTCTGTTCATCTGCGCATTACCGCCATTCGTGGCGGCGCAAAAGATCCACACCGCCTACATTTCCACCACACCGGGGTCGTCCACCGTCCTTCAGGTCGCCAATGACGCTCGCCTGTTTGAAAAGCACGGCATCGACGCCACCGTCATTTTCATTTCCGGCAGCGTGCGCGGCATTCAGTCGATTCTTGCCGGAGAAATTCCCATCGGTGAAGGCGGCGGGCCGGCGTTGGCCAGCGCGCGGCTCGCCGGCGGCGATGTCGTCGCCCTTGCCGGTAACGTCAATGTGTTGCCCTACTATCTAGTTTCCCATCCGAGCATCAAGCGGCACGAAGATTTGAAAGGCAAAATCGGCGGCACCCACATCGCCGGCACCACGGCTGAGTTCGCGCTCAAAGTAGGGCTCAAAAAAATCGGCCTCGATCCGCTGAAAGATACCAGCTTGCGAGTCATCGGCGGCTCCCTCGAGCGCATGGTGGCGCTACAAAAAGGCATCGTGCAGTTCACCGTGGTAACCGAAGCAGGCAAAGCCCAGGCGGAGCGCCTCGGCTATCCTACCGTCGTCGACATGGTCGCGCTGCAAATCCCGTTTCCGCAAAACGGTATTTACACCTCGACCAAATTGATCCGAGAGAATCCAGACCTGGTGCGCCGTTACCTGCGCGCCTACGTCGAGGCGATCTACTACTACAAGACGCACAAGGAAGACGTATTTAAGATCATGAGAAAATATTCTCGCGTGGATGATCGCAAGTTTCTCGAAGAGGCATGGGATTGGCACGCCAAGTTCATGCCCCAGGCGCCCTATGCGCCGTCCGACGGCTACCAGTTAGTTCTCCAGGATATGGCGGAGAAGAATCCCAAGGCGGCGCAGGCCAATGTCAAAGACTATATCGACACGCGCTTCATCAAAGAACTCGAAGACTCGGGGTTCATCAAAGCGCTGTATCGAAAGTGAAACCAAAGCCGTTCAAGGTTCCATGTTCAATGTTCAAGGTCACCTCTCCTATCCTACGTTGAACCTTGAACGTTGAACTTTGAACCGCTTCACAGTTTCTCCCGCGACGCCGCGTGCCACCTCCGAACGCAGCGCGATTTGTCGGCTAAGCCCTTAGCCCTTCCTAATGTCTCGGCTCTACGGAAAACCCGGGCGCGTACATCCGTTCGGCATACTGCTTAACCATACGACGCGCGCTAAAGCGAGGCATGGTCGTGCGGATCGCCTCTCTTACCTTCTGGAGCCAGCGCACCGGTATTCTATTCGCGTTGCGATCATAAAAGGTTGGGACCACCTCTTCTTCAAGAAGTCGGTAGAGTGCTTCCGCGTCGGCTGCGTCCACGGCGGCGGGATCGTCCCCTGCCACGCCCCCATCGATCAACCAGCCATTCGATCCCGTGTACCCTTCCGCCCACCAACCGTCACCCGTGCTCAGGTGAAGCGCGCCATTGATCGACGCTTTCATCCCGCTGGTTCCGCTCGCCTCGTAAGGCTTGCGCGGCGTATTTAACCAAACATCGCACCCCTGCACCAAGAAATGAGCCACATGAAGATCGTAGTCCTCCACGAAGGCGATGCGACCGCCAAATACAGGGTCGACGGCGCGAGCGAAAATATTTTTCAGGTGGTGCTTGCCCGGGTGATCCGCAGGATGCGCTTTTCCCGCAAACACGATTTGAACCGGGCGTCTGAACGCTGTCAGGATTCGAGCCAATCTGTCGGGGTCATAGAAGATCAGCTCCGGACGCTTGTAGTCGGTGAACCGCCGGGCGAATCCAATCGTAAGCGCTGCGGGATCGAGCAGCGTTCCCGCAGCCAC
>JACPFE010000708.1 GCA_016183145.1 Deltaproteobacteria bacterium
GACTTAGAATTGTCCGCAGATGGGGATTGAGCGGCAGGCGAGACTCGATCAAACGCGTGAACGGTTGTTCGTCGGGCAACCGGTCTTTATCCACCGCCAGGCAAAGATTGATCAGATTTTCCCCGAGTCCCAATAGACCCACATAGCCGCCGGGGAAGAGATGAATTTCGACGCGGTCGCCCAAACCGCCGCGGCATTGGAGCCGGAGCTGAAACGCGACCGCCCGTCCCTGCATATCGGCGCTTCGGGTCAGGCCCAAGTGATGCGCGACCCAGGAGTGCCGGCCGTCCGCGCCGATCAATATCCGCGCTTGGAGGGTCTCGATGGTTCCAGCGTGATCGAACTCAAGGTGCCATGGGCTATCTTCTCTCGTCAAGCGCTTGATTCGACAGTCCTGGAGGACGGTGACATTTTCGCCCTGGGCTTTTTCAAGCAGGATATGATCCAGAGCGGCGCGTGACAATCCGAGGCCGAAGAAGCCGGTGTCATCCGATGATAACGGACACTCTGCTTCGTTTCCCGTGACGGAAGTGATGCGAAAGCCCGTGACTCTCTGGCGCGCGCGCGCAAGAATTTCTTTGTCCACCCCCAGCGTGCGCAGGATCGGCCAGTTGCTGGGATTAATGAAATCACCGCAGAGCTTGTCCCGCGGAAATTGTTCCTTGTCGAGGAGCGCGACCGAATAGCCCAGGCGCGCCAGTGAAATGGCCGACGACGAACCGGCGGGGCCGGCGCCGATGATGACCACGTCGCAGGAGCGCATGTTCAACCCTTGGCAAAAATGAGCGCCATGACGCGAAACGGAAAAGCGGAGAAGACCTGAAACGGCCCGACATCGGCCTCGCGCAGTAGCGCGCGCCACTCGGCAAGTGTAAAGGCCCGCGTCACCGACAAAGGAGCGTCGGTGCGGGTCATCGCGTTGCGCGTGCATAATTTCGTGAGCAGGCGAATCCCGTAATAGGCCAGCGGATGGCGCACCAGATCGCTGACGATGATCGCGCGGCGCGCCAGGGGAGACCAAATCCGCAGTAGCCTGATGATCTGATCTTCGGAAAAATGATGCAGCAACTGCGACGCCAGGACGAAATCGAACGACGCCGCGCGAAACGGCGGCGCCATACCATCGCCGCGCACGACCGAAATCCTGCAGCGCCGAAAATCCCCCTCCCTTCGACTTTGCTCAGGGCATGCTTTCCCCCATTGCAAAAGGGGGATGAAAGGGGGATTTGTCAGTGTTGCCGCAACCTGGGCGGTGACCGGCTCGGGCTCGAGGGCGACGATGCTGGTTTTGATACCACGCTGCTGCGCCCAATCGGTGATCCGGGCAGGTACATCGCCGCTGCCGGTGCCGACGTCGAGCAGAGAGAAGCGGCCGATTTTTTGCGCCCCAACCAACCGATTCAAGCCGCGCACCACGTTGCGATAATTGCCCAAGCGCCGGTTGATGATGCGCAAATTGCGCAGATCCTTTTCCAGCAGCTCCCTGGGCTGGCCCGGCAGGTCCATCATCTCCTTTTCGTAACTGCGCTTCATCTCGCTCCGCCGTTGGCAATCACCAGGGCGGAATTCTTCGAGCCGAAGCCGATGCAGTTGCACAGCGCGAAGTCCACAGATTTTTCGATGCCGCGATTGGGAATATAGTGAAGATCGCACTCCGGGTCCGGTTGTTGGTAATTGATCGTCGGCGGCAGAAAACCATGGTTCATGCCGAGAATGGCGGCGGCGACACCGGCGGCCCCGGAGGCCCCTTGCGGATGACCGATCATCGATTTGATCGAGCTCATCGGAATTTCATAAGCTTGCCGTCCGAAACACAGCTTGACCGCGAGACTCTCGGTCTTGTCGTTTAATTCCGTCGCCGTGCCGTGCAGCGCCAGATAACCGACCTCGTCCTTGGCGACCCCGGCGTCTTCGAGCGCCACCGTCATAGCCCGCGCCGGCTCCTCGCCGCGCGGGTCCAAGCGCACGCGATGATAGGCGTCGCAGGTGGAGCCGTATCCAAGGATTTCGGCGAACACGCGGGCGCCACGGGCAAGGGCGCGCTCGTGATCTTCGAGCACCAAGATCCAAGCCCCTTCACCGAGCACAAAACCATCCCTCATGCGGTCGAAAGGACGCGAGGCCTGCTGCGGGTTGTCGTTGCCGCTGGTCGACACCACGTGCATGACGCAAAACCCCTGCATGATTCCCGGAGTGATGGTCGCGTCCACGCCGCCGGTGATCAGGTGATCCGCCAGGCCGAAGCGAATCATGTTGAACGCATAACCGATGGCATCCGTAGAGCTGGTGCAGCCAGTGGAGATCATGTGGCTCGGTCCGCGCAGATCGAAATGAAGCGAAATCTCGCTGGAGATCGTTCCCAGCGTCGAGCTGGAAACATTATAGGCGCTCACGCGCCGCAACTGATCACTGAAGTAGAGCCGGTACTGCTCTTCGATGAAATCCGGCGCGCCGCCGCCGCTGCCGAGAATCACGCCCCAGGAACGTTTGGCTTCCAAGTCGGCCTCGTGCAGCGCCACTCCGGCGGAGCGCAGCGCCTCGCGCGTCGCGGCGATGGCCAGCGGCACGGCCCTGCCCATGCGCTTGAGTTCTTTTTGCGGCAGAAACCCTTCGGGCTGAAAAGTCTTCACTTCGCCGGCGATGCGGCATGGCAGCGCTTCGGGATTGAATAGGGAGATCGTGTCGATGCCGCTCACGCCGTTGCGCGTGGACTCCCAGAAGGCGTCAACTCCTTGACCGTTGGGGCTGACCACGCCCAATCCGGTAACTACGACCCGGCGCCGCGCCGGTCGGCCGTTATTCGTACTCATCTTGACTCTTCGAACCGGAAGGACCATTAAGGAGCATAGCACTCGCGTTATCTTCCGTTAAGGCGTGCCCGGGGAGAGAGCTGCGCGATGAAATTGGTGGTCACAGGAGCGTCGGGATTCATCGGTTCCGTCTTGTGCTCGCGACTCTTACAGAAGGGTCACACGCTGACGCTGCTTACCCGCTCGGCGCCGCGCGAGACCAGCACGGGAACCAAGCGTTGGCTCCACTGGCGCCCTGGCATGAGCGGAGATTGGGAAAGCGCCTTGGCGGGGGCTGACGGCGTGATCAATCTCGCCGGTGAGCCCATTGCAAAGAAACGCTGGACGATAAAGCAAAAACACCAGCTCCGCGTGAGCCGCATCGACACCACCGTCGGCCTGGTCAGAGCGATCACGAAGGCGAAACAAAAACCGAGGTTTCTTCTGAACGCCTCCGCGGTCGGCTACTACGGGCCGCGCGGCGACGAGACCATCGGCGAAGAAGCTCCGGCCGGAACCGACTTTCTCGCGGCGCTCTGCCGGGACTGGGAAAACGAAGCGATAAAAGCGGAAAAGCTCGGCGTGCGCGTCATCCGCCTGCGCACGGGGATCGTCCTTGGTCCCGGCGGCGGCGCGCTGGCGAAGATGGTACCGCCGTTTAAGTTGTTCATCGGCGGCGCGCTAGGATCGGGAAAACAGTGGATGTCGTGGATCCATTTAGAGGACGAAGTCGGACTGATCGTCCATCTGATCGAGCACCCTCAGGCCAGCGGCGCGGTCAACGCGACGGCGCCCAATCCGGCGACGATGAAGGAATTTTGCCGCACCCTCGGCCAGGTCATGGGCCGCCCCTCTTGGGCGCCGGTGCCGGGATTCGCTCTGCGGCTCACGTTGGGCGAGATGGCCGAAATGCTTTTGACCGGGCAACGCGTCGTCCCGGCGGCAGCACAGAGGTTGGGTTACCAGTTTCGCTATCCAAATTTAACCGAAGCGCTGCGGGCGTGCATGCCGCTCTGAAGAGCGCAGAGAGCTGAGCGCAAAGCGTTTCCCCCGCCACTCAAGGCTAACCAAACATATTTGAAATTCGAAGCACGAAATTCGAAATCCGAAACAAATCCAAATGACCAAAACAACCAATGTTTCAAACAATTCGGATCCGGATTCCTAGTTTTGAATTTTCTGATTTTGGTATTTATTTTGACTCTGGTTTGTTTCGAATTTCGATATTCGGATTTCGGATTTTGATTTTTGAAGCGGTTTTATGGACTTTAGAGGAAAAATCGTTCTCATCACCGGCGCGTCGCGGGGCATCGGCCGCTGCCTCGCCGGCGACTTCGCTAAACGAGGAGCCACCGTCGTCGGTTGCGGGCGCTCGCGCGAGCACCTTGAGGAAACGCTGGATGATATTCGCGCCGCCAGCCCAATGTCGAGGGTGATCGCCTGCGACGTCGGCGACCGCGCGCAAGTGCGTGCGATGGTCGAAAAGACGATCGCCGATTTTGGCAAGATCGACATTCTCATCAATAACGCCGGCATCGGCATGCGCCGGCCCTTCATCGAAACGCCGCTTGACACCATCGAAGAGATCATGCGCACGAATTTCCTCGGCATGATCTATTGCACGCACGAGGTACTGCCGTCGATGATCAGCCGCGGCAGCGGGCATATCGTCAATATCTCTTCCGGCTCGGGACATATCGGCACGCTCAA
The DNA here is from genome assembly GCA_016183145.1 of Deltaproteobacteria bacterium. Classification (GTDB taxonomy): domain Bacteria; phylum Desulfobacterota; class Binatia; order UBA9968; family UBA9968; genus JACPFE01. The sequence continues at coordinate 4,500 of JACPFE010000708.1, forward strand.
CATGGTGGCCTATTGCGCTTCGAAGTTCGCCATGAACGGTTTTTCCGAAAGCCTCTACCACGAGCTGACGCCCCTAGGAATCCACGTGTCGGTGGTCTCCCCGGGTCCCGTCAGAACGGAGTTCAACCGCCCATTCGCGGAGATCCCGCCGAAATCACCACCGTCGTTGGCGGTCACCCCGCAAGCAGTGTCGCCGGCGGTGATCAGAGCGATCGAGCGGCAGCAGTTCGAAGTCGTGGTGCCGCACTGGCTGGCAGTAATATGCTGGCTCAAGCGCATGGCCCCGAATCTCTTCCGCGCCGTTTTGCACCGCATGTTTCGCTAACGGATCAAGCCGCAAGTAGCACACCGCCCCTAGGGAATAACGACGGGAACTTTGGAGTGGGGATAGCCGTTTCTAAGTGTACGGAGGATCTATGGGAAAAATATCCTTGGCGTTAGCACTGGGACTCTTGCTGGCCGGCTCTGCGGCTTTGGCGCAACTCGGCCCTAAAGATGGCGCAGGCCTAAGCCCCACCGATCTCGAGCGGGTCAAAGTCGGCAGCCCGGCGCCCGATTTTGGCCTCGAAGGTATGGACGGTAAGCATCGACAGTCACGAAGACTCCAAGAAATTTATTCAGAAGCTCCAGGACAAATTTCCCGGCGATTACGATTTTCCTTTTCTGGAAGACAAAAACCACAAGGTGATTGACCGCTATGGAATTCTCAATCCCGACGGCAAGGGTTGGCCCCACCCCGCAACTTACGTCATTGATTCGCAGGGAGTGGTGCGCTGGAAATTTGTCGAGGTTGACTACAGAAGGAGAGCGACAAACGAGCAAATCCTGGCCGCTCTTAAGAACATTCGCTAGCGGCTGCCGTTGCTCGGCGACCAGCTGGAGGATCTGGCTCCGGGAACTTTACGACAGCGA
>JACPFE010000701.1 GCA_016183145.1 Deltaproteobacteria bacterium
CCATGAGCCAATTCTGGTTCCGGGTGAAAACTGTGAGCCTTGACGACTCCCGTAAATGTCAAACTTTACGAGTCCTCCAGCAAAGCTGGAGGTTTACCTCTGATTAATTATGATTAGCTCGCGCCTTTCGCCCGCCGTCTATTCCGATCCTGTTGTTGGCAATCGGCCGCAGAGAAGCGCAGAAAATTGTTCTCGGTCTTGCCTCAACGCCCCGTCGAGCGAACACCATTCGAATTCGCGGGCATAGAGTCGCACGGTGGGCTCGAAGCCGTGTAAGGCCGGCACTGAATCGCGCAACGTGTCGTACCAGGCGCGCCGCTCGTCGCGATCGACGGGCTCGTCGTCCTTGGCGTCGATCTGGCGGCAGAGATCCTGCCAGCGGTGAAGCGAAAATCCGAGTTGAACTTCCTCGGGATAAAGCGATAAAGTCACCAACCGCGGACGTGAGAAGTGTTGGCTCTCGTCGAATTCTAGGATAAAAGGCGGATTCAGAACGTAGAAATCGCAGGGCGGCATGAGCGCGCTCTTGATGAAGCCGCGATGGCCGCGCAGATTTTCCAGGCTGGCCGAGATTCGGCGCAACACCGTGCCGATCGGCGTTTGCTCATAGTCGTCGGGCCTGGCCATCCAGGAGAATGAGTGATTGACGCCGCACTGACCGTAGATCGCAGTCAACAGCTCGCGCACGCGCTCCTTACAAGCGCGGCAGTGTTCGGAGTGTTCAGCAGCCATGCGGCGAAGTAAACAACAGCGGGTTATTTCGTAATTTCTGACAGGAAGTAAACACCGCAGAGGCACGGAGATCACGGAGTTCGGAGAATGTTTTTGATCAAGAACTCTTTACTCCGCGCCCTCAGCGTCTCGGCGGTGCAATCTCCGAGCCCTTCTTCACGGGGAAAGCTTGAAAACCCAAAAAACAAAAGGAGCATATCACAACGGCGTAAAAGGAGAGTCGTGCATGGCGAAAGCATCCTCTATCATCGGCGCGAGAGTTGGCCGGGTCGAAGGAGTCGAAAAGGTCAACGGTCGAGCGATTTATGGCGCCGATGTCCACTTTCCAGATGCCCTGTGGGGTAAGATTCTGCGCAGCCCCTACCCGCACGCGCGCATCGTGCGCATCGACACCTCGAAAGTCTGGCAGGTTCCTGGGGTCAAAGCTGTAGTAACGGGAAAAGACGAACCGAACCATTATCAGGGCAAGAGCATCCGCGACATACCGTGTCTGTGCTGGGACAAGGTGCGCTACATCGGCGACCGCGTCGCGGCGGTGGCTGCAGAGAGCGTCGAGGCCTCCGAAGAAGCGCTTAACCTGATCGAAGTGGAATACCAGGAGCTGCCGGCGGTGTTCGACCTGCTGGAGGCGATGAAGCCCGGCGCGCCGGTCTTGCATGACAATGCGCCCGGCTACGACGGCGCGCCGGCGGATATCATGGCGCCGGCGGGCGGCAACCTGCTGAACAAACTCACCTGGGGCAAGGGCGATGTCGAAAAAGGTTTTCGGCAAGCGGATATCGTTCTTGAACATCAGTTTCGCATCCCGATTCATCACCAGGGCTACCTCGAACCGCAGTCGTTTCTCGTGAAGATCGAGGACGACAGCAAGATCAACGCCTGGTCGTCGACCAAAAGCCCCTTCGGCACGCGCGCGCAGTTCGCCAAAGCGGTTGGGATTGCGCCGGATCAGATTAGCATCCACGCCGTCCACGTCGGCGCGGACTTCGGCGGCAAGAGCGGCGCCGGCGAATTGCCCATCTGCTATTTCCTCGCCAAGCGGGCCAACCGGCCGGTGAAGATCATCCTGACGCACACCGAAGAGCTGACGGTTATGAACCCGGATCACTATACGGTCGTCAACGTCAAGACCGGCGTGAAGCGCAACGGGCGGATGACCGCGCGCACCTTGCAGGCGATTCACGGCACCGGCGCCTACGCGGGCATGAAGCCGGGGCGTGCCAGCATCGGCGGTGCGGGCACGGCGGGTCCGTACAGGATCGACAATACTTACATGGAAGCGCTGCAGGTCTACACCAATACGGTTCCCTGTGGTTTCTGGCGCGCGCCGGGCGCGATCCAGGCCGTGTTCGCTTCCGAATCCCATATGGATCTGGTCGCCAGGGAACTGAAAATGGACCCGGCGAAATTTCGCATGATCAACCTTGTCGGCGAGGGCGAGGAAAATGCCCTGGGCAAGACGTGGGGCGGTGTGAAGGCAAAAGAAACCTTGCAGGCAGCGCTCAACGCCGCCGGATGGCGCACCCTCAAGCGCGCCAACTTCGGGCGCGGCGTCGCGATGTACGAGCGCGGCACCGGCGCGGGCAAGGCCTGGGTGAACTTGACCGCCGAGCTTGACGGGACAATCACCGTGTTCACGGTGGCGGGCGATCAGGGAACAGGTTTACAGACGATCCTGTGCCAGACCACGGCGGCGGAGATGGGCTTGCCTTACGAACAGGTTCGCTGCCGCATCGGCGCCACCGCGGATGTTTCTTACAGCGTCGATGTCGGTTTCGGCGGCAGCCGCTCCACGAACATCAACAGCGCCGCCGCGGTGAAAGCATGCGGCGAGCTGCGCGCCAAGCTCAATGCCCAGGCGGCGAAGATGCTCGGCTGTTCCGAAGATCGAGTTGCTTACAAAGGCGGAGGGTTTTCCGCCAAGGGTGTCAGAGGCAAGCCGTTTACGTTACCGGATGTCGTAAAAGCGCACGGCGGCCCGGTGACCGTCAGTGTCGAGACCGAAGTGCCGCGCAAAGGCTCTTCCACGTCATTCGTCGCGCAGGTCGCGGAGTTGGAAGTCGATCCAGAGACGGGTAGAGTAAAGCTTCATAAGTTTATCTCGGCCCACGACGTCGGCACGATCATCAATCCGCTCGGCCATCAGGGACAGATCGACGGCGAAGCGGTCATGGCCATCGGCGCCAGTTTGATGGAAGAGTTGATCAACGACCAAGGCAAAGTAACGACGACGAACCTCGGTGAATATAAGATTCCGAGCATTCTCGATATACCGCAATTCAAAACCGTGCTGGTCAAAGGCAAGAACGGCCCTGGTCCATACGAGGCCAAAGGCATCGGCGAGCACGCCAACGTCAGCCCGCCCGCCGCCATCGCCAATGCCGTGCAGGACGCCGTCGGCGTGCGCATCAAAGAGTTGCCGATCACGGCGGAAAAAGTTTATCACTCGCTGAGAAAGAAAGTGTGACGGGAAACAGAGGCATAGGGGCAAGGCACGCCTTGCCCATACAGTGACAACAGAGGAGGACCTATGAAAAACCTGTTAACAGTCATTGGGCTAATCCTCGCCGTTATCTCCGCGCTCGATGCGCAAGCCCAGGAAAAGATCAAAATCGCCTACAGCTCCACCGACACGCTGAATCAGATCTGGACCATCGCCCAGGACGCCGGCTTCTACAAAAAGAATGGCCTGGACGTGGACCTGGTTTACATCGGCAGCACGACGGTCGGCATCGCGGCTATCATGGCCCAAGACATCCAGGTTGGAAATGCCGCGGGCAGCGGTGTCGCCAACGCGAACGTTCGCGGAGCCGACACCGTTAGCGTCGCATGCACGATCAACGTCCTGGCCTATGAGCTGGTCGTGCTCGACAGTGTCAAGACGGCTGAAGATTTGAGAGGAAAATCGATCGGCATCAGCCGCTTCGGTAGCGTATCGGACGTGGCCGCTCGGGAATTGCTCAAGGGATTGGGGCTACGGCCCATGGACGACGTAAGAATCCTCCAAGTGGGCGGCGCCTCCGAGCGCGCTGCCGGTTTTAGCCGCGGCGTGATCGCCGGATTTCCCTCGCCGCCAGGGAATGTTCACCTGATCCCCGGCGGGCTGCCGCATCGTATCTTGGCGAACATGGGCGATCTGAAAAAACCCTATCCGTTGCCCTTCATCTGCGCGGTGACGACCAAAAGCTATCTGGCCAAGAATCGCTCTACGGTCAAACGAGTCATCATGGCGCTTATCGAAGCAACGCACTTCTTCAAGACCAACAAGGAAGCGTCCCAAAAAATCATCGCCAAATACCTGCGCGGCGCCAACAAGGCCTATCTCGACAGCGCGTACGAATCCACCGCCAAGATCATCGAACGGGTCCCCTATACGACGCGCGAAGGGATGCAGATCCAGCTCGACGAGGCTTTGAAGCTGGCGCCCGGCAGCAAGGTGACCGTCGACAGCCTGATTGACGACAGCATCGTGCGGGAACTGGAGAAAGAAGGATTTATCGATCGGGTGTATGGGAAGGGCAATTGAAAGGGCGCGGACCTCGCGATGATCACGGGCGGATTCAATTCGTTCGCGTTCAAAGTAGTCGCCCGGCCGGAGATCAAAAGCCCTCAGGAACTCAGAGGAGTGAGATGAAACGCAGCACCGATCGTATTCTCGTCACCCACGTCGGCAGCCTGGCGCGCCCACCCGACCTGATGGAAATGCTGGTGGCGCGGCAGGAGGGCAAACCCTACGATCACGACGCCCTCGCGCAACGCGCGCGCATGGCCGTCGCCGAGGTCGTGCAAAAACAGATCGAGTGCGGCATCGACATCGTCAACGACGGCGAGCTTGGCAAGGCGAACTTCTCCCGCTACACGCGCGAGCGGCTGAGCGGCTTCGTCGAGCCGGCCGCGCCGGCGGGATTTAAACCGACTTCGATCTTCGGGCGCGACCTGGTCGATTTTCCCGACTACTTTAATCGCGGC
>JACPFE010000702.1 GCA_016183145.1 Deltaproteobacteria bacterium
ATCGGTCGTGTATTTGAAGCGCAACCGCGCCGACAGCGAGCGGATCATTGCTAAATATATGAAGATCACCGACCCGAAGCTCGCCGCCACGGAGTTCGACTTCGTTTCATCGCTGATGCCGGACTATATCGCCCCGACCCTCGACGGCCTCAAGTTAATTTTGGAAAACTTCGGCAAGGAATACCCGGACGCTCCGCGCCGCGACCCCAAGGAATTCGTCGACGGCTCGATCAGCGAACGCCTGAAACAAGAACGGTTTGTGGAAAGCCTAAAACAATAGGCTACGCGATCCGATCGAAGGCTCGCCAGCCGTGAATTTGTTTCGACGGTCTGTAAGTGTCTGAGGAGCAAGGACACTCCCCGGCGTTGCTTGGCGCTGGGGGAGCCTATGCGGCGAGCACGGCCACGACAAGCGGGCAGATCGGGTGAGGACCCTTTCCCTGCGTCCCATTCCTTTTTTTGCCCGCCTCAAAGCAACCGAACACGTAAATAAATTCTCCTGACCAGGCAGGCCCCGTCGTAGACAGGAGACCCGGCGACGAAACCCGAGCCTTAAATGGCTGAAGTAAACTCGACATCAACACCGGTCTTTTTAAACTCGATAAAGAAATATGGCGCGTAGCGGCGCATCATCTTCTCCCAGCTTCCGGCTCCTTCGTTCTCCTCCCCCAGGGATGCGAAGTGGCACGTAAGCCGCTCTTTATGTTCGGGGCCAAAAGGCGTGCTCACCCCGGAAGTGAAGTAGATTCCCTTTAAGTGAATGACTCTGCTGGCCAAAAGCCATCCTGCTTCGGCTGTCATTCCTAATCCGGTATCCATAAGAAAAAATTTTTGTCGGCGAAATAAATCCACCAACCATACCCCGCGACCACGGGACACCTCCGCAACTTCGTAGAGGGAAAAAACCGGCTCAATGTGAGCCCTTAGAATCTCCTGCTGATCCAAAGACAGCTTCGCAGCCCGTTCTTGGTGGTAGGTTTCTATGTGTCTCTGTTCCGGCCAGGGAATGTCGTGAATAGCGCGATCCATGACGAAAGACAATTCATCTTCGCTATCGCAGACGATTCTCCCCTTCTTGTCCAACAGCCGCAAATCTCTCGCAGCCTGGAGAATCAATTCCTTGGGGAGAGACTTGACGACCGCACTCATTAAGTCCATCCCAATCTGCCTGAGGCGCTTGTATGTCCTCAGCTCAGAGTCCAAAAGCCCGGTTGCGTGGCTCAATACCCGACTGACCACTCCCGGCTGCTGGGTTTCGTCATCCTCCAGGGCTTCCCAATCATCTTCAGGCGTAATAAAGTTAAAACCGTTTTCCCCCAGCTTTTTGCGCAGCTTTCGAAGGACGGTTGTAGCGTCATCATCGGGACCGGCAATGTAAAGAGGCTTTCCCTCCGGGCCGCCAAACTTAAAGCCACGGCTCCTGCTAAATTCTTCAGTTCCCAGCACGTTGCGCGCAAGCTCGAAATCGGCATGGGGTTCGAATCCTAAGTTTCTAGCGTAATCTACCGCGCCACAGATGAGATCCTTGACATAATTGATCCCGACTCTTGTGGGCTCTTCATTCTGGAAAAATTTATGGAGAAAATCGGCCTCAAACTGGCTTCTGGGCAGGCCCTCATTACAAAAGGCGTTTTTGACTCCCAGACAAAAAATATCGACCAGGAACGCTCCCACCATGAGCCGCCCGTCGTCTTGGCTCCGGGTCACCAAAATGCGGGCGAACCCCTGCTCCTGCCAACCAGCATTCAGGTAGCAGGCGTCTACAGGAAAGTCGTCGGCATGTTGGATTCGGTACAATTTGCCGGCATAGTTCCACGCCGAGTCTTTGGAGGCGTGGACTCTCTCCTTTGGTAGACAGCACTTTTTGTATTTCTTGCCGCTCCCGCACGGACAGGGATCGTTCCTGCCCGGTCTCATGATCATTTCTCCTCCTGCTGCTTTAGCTCAAAAAGGGCCGCCGCGTGGCACGTCTCGCGCCCTATCGGCACGACAGATTGTCCAAAACGCTGGTATTACCTGCGGCAGTTTTATCCTCCAACGCAGGTCGTGTCAAACTTTTTTTGGCGGAGATTGGGTCATTGAAATGAAAAGAAGTGAAAAAGAGAAATGGGGCAAGTCCAAATAAGCCAAGTCGCTTCCCTTACTCAGCGACTTCTGCGCCGGATACTTCCAACAGGTCGAGCGGGCGCAGTGAGTGGCCAAACCTCCGGGAACCGGCCCTCGCTATTACGCGTTGGACCTTCTCTCTATGGAGCGCTCTACCGACCACCGTTCCAATTTCCCCGTCGCGAAATTGGGAAAGCACACCTGTCGGTTCCTAATTCTTAAAAATTTGTCTGAACCGTTCTTATCGCATAGCTAGGAAAAACGCGCGCTTCGATCGTGGCATCTCGTTTGCTTGGTTGTTTTCCCTCTTAAACACCTGATCTGCGAAAAATTCATCGACAACCCAACAGCGATAAGCTTCTCCGGTGCATGGGACTAGCCGTTAAAAAGAGCCAGCGCGTATCCAAGCGCGAAAAGGTTTGCCGGTTCATGGATCTCAGGGGCGTTACGGACTGGTTCGAAGGAAAATTGGCCGTCTATTACCAGCCCGTGGCGTCCGTGCCGGATGCTCCCAGCTTCATCGATCTCATGGACCTGGATGTGAAGAAAGAGGAGTTGCTGGAGCTGCTAATCGACATTTGCGCCGGCTACTGGGAGAACGAGTCAGAACTGGACGAAGTACTCGACATTCTGGAATCGCCAGTTGGCAAAAAGCTCGTGGACCGAAACGGGGAGCTTTCCTGTAAATTGAGCCGCGCTTTCGATCACTACATGAAAACGAAACTCGACGAGAAAGCTCAGGCGTTCAAGCGCTCGACGATGCAGTAGCGTGAGCGCAAATAGCGCATTCAGCTAGACCTGTGGCGCATCTGAGCGTATCCCAAGTTCCTTGGCCGCTTCCTTTACAATCGAG
>JACPFE010000714.1 GCA_016183145.1 Deltaproteobacteria bacterium
ATACCCGCGAAAGCGGGTATCCAGGCTAATTCGGCGCAACAAACCTGGATTCCCGCGTGCGCGGGAATGACAAGTCGGGGAGGGCACCATGTGGAAGGAAACCCTCCATTTTCATTCTCAGCGGGCGAGCCTAAGATCATGGCCCACTTCGTGGTGCGTATTGTATTCACTTATTTTGGTTGCGGCTTCACCGCGCTGTGTCTCTATCTCTATGTCTCTCTCGTCTCTATCCGACTTCTATATCTGCCTTCTGAGCTTGGGATCAAGGATATCGCGCAAGCCGTCGCCGAGCAGATTGATGCCGAACACCGTCACGAAGATCGCCATGCCGGGAAAGATCGTCAGCCAAGGCGCGCGGTTCATGTAGCTCCGGCCTTCGCTCAACATCGATCCCCAGGTGGGAATATGGGCCGGCACGCCGAGACCGAGAAAGCTCAAGCTCGCCTCGGAAATGATCACGATCGCCATCGCGAAGGTGGCCACCACCGTGACGCTGGCGAACGTGTTGGGCATCACATGGCGCAACAGAACGTAATAATCCCTGGCGCCGAGCGCCTTGGCGGCGGTGACGAAATCGCGCTCTTTAAGCGACAGCACTTCGCCGCGCACGACGCGGCAGTACTGCACCCAACGGCTGACCATCAAAGCGATAATGATATTGATCACGCCTTGGCCGAGAAACGCCATCAAGGCGATGGCGAGGAGCAGAAACGGGAAGGCGAGAAATATCTCGGTGATCTTGCCGACGACTTCGTCGACTCTTCGGCCGAAGTAGCCGGCAACGGCGCCGAGAAAGCAGCCAACCAGACCGGCCAAAATCACCGTGGTGGCGCCGACGAGAAGCGAGATGCGCGAGCCGTAGACGATGCGGCTTAAAATATCGCGGCCGAGATTGTCGGTGCCCAATAAATTCGCTTGCGCCCGCCCGCCCAACCATGCCGGCGCCTGGAGCCGGGACTCAAGCAGCTGTTCCTGCGGATCGAAGGGCGCGAGCAGCGGCGCCGCCAGACCGCAAATCACCAGCCCCGCCAAGATAATGCCGCCGACCATGACTTTGAAATAGCGCAACCGAAGCATCAGAGCTTGATCCTCGGGTCGATCAACATATAGAGCATATCGACCAGTAGGTTGACGACGAAATAGATCACGCCGAAAAACAGAATCAACACTTGGGTCAGCTTGTAGTCGCGTACGGAGATCGATTGGATGAGGAGATCGCCGATACCGGGATAGGAAAACACGGTCTCGGTGATCACCGAGCCGTTCAACAAAGCGCCGAGCTGCAGGCCGAGAATCGTCACGACCGTGATCAGCGCGTTGCGCAAAATATGCCGGCGGATGATGACCCCTTCGCTCAAGCCCTTGGCCCGCGCCGTAGTGACGTAGTCCTGGCGCATCACTTCGAGGACGCTCGACCGGGTGATGCGCGTGACGATCGCCGCCAGCGCCGTGCCCAGAGTCACCGCCGGCATCAATAGGTGCTGCACTGCGCTCCAGAAGCCCCCGAAGTTGGCGGTGAGCAGGCTGTCGACGAGAAAGAGCTTGGTGATCGGCTTGATCTCGATGCCGTATTCGATGCGCCCGGCCACCGGCAGCAAATTCCACTGCCCGCCGAGAAAATAAATCAGCATGATGCCGAGCCAGAAATTGGGCAGGGAAACGCCGATCAGCGCCACGCCCGTACCGGCGTGGTCGAACAAAGTGTCGCGCTTGATCGCCGAGTAGGTGCCGATGGGGATCGAAATCAAAATCGCGACCAGCAGGCTCATCGACGCCAGTTCAATGGTTGCCGGCAAGCGCTCAAAGATGAGCTTGATCACCGGCTCGCCGAATTTGAGCGATCTGCCGAAGTCGCCGACTACGGCGCGCGAGATGAACTGCCAATACTGGACGAGCAGCGGTTGGTCCAAGCCCCATGCGTGGCGCACCCGCGCCACCTCACCCGGCGTCGCGTCGTCGCCGAGCAAAAGCATCACGGGATCGCCTGGGGCAAGATGCATCAGCAGGAAAACGAGAAAGGAAATTCCCAAGAGAACCGGCACGGCGCCGATGATGCGGCGGACGATGGTATTCATCTGAAGTGACGACTATAAACAACTTCACATACCCCTCACCCTAACCCTCTCCCGCAAGGGGAGAGGGAACCTAAGAAATCTCCCCTCCCTCGACGGGAGGGGATTAAGGGGAGGGTGATTCACGTCTAGACATTTTTTGTCTTACATAGAGCAATGAATCAGTCGCACCGGCGTCTTTTTCCAACCCAGGGCGGTCAATGCGCGTGCCGCGCAACGATAGCTATTGCCCCAACTGCGCAAACGAGCGATCCAAAATTCTCAACGCCCGGTCGACTTCCTCTTTGTCGATATTGAGCGGCGGCGAAATGCGCAAGACGTTCCCATAGGTGCCGCCCTTGCCAAGCAGCAAGCCGTGGTTTTTGGTCAGCTCCATCAGCCGCTTCGTGCTCTCTGCGTCCGGTTTTTTCCCTGCGCCGACCAGCTCCATGCCCTGCATCAGACCCATGCCGCGCACGTCGCCGATCACCGGATATTTCTCTTTGAGCGCGTTGAGCCCGTCGCGCAGACGGTCGCCCATCACACGGGCGTTCTCGACCAAATTTTCCTCTTCGATGACTTCGATGGTCGCGCGCGCCGCCGCGCAGGTCACCGGATTACCGCCGAAGGTCGAGATCGTGTTCCCTTGCATGCTGTCGGCGACTTCCGGCGTGGCGATGGTCGCGCCGATGGGGACACCGTTGGCCATGCCCTTGGCGAATGTCATGATGTCCGGTTCGACGCCCCAGTGCTCGATGCCGAACATCTTGCCGCCGGTACGGCCCCAACCGGTCTGCACTTCGTCGCTGATGAAAAGCCCGCCGTATTTGCGAATGATGCCGACGATCTCTTTGAAGTACTCTTTGGGCGGCACGATGAAGCCGCCGACGCCTTGAATCGGTTCGGCAAGAAACGCCGCGACGCGCCCTTGAGAGGTCATGGTCTGAATCGCCTCTTCGGCGTCTTTGGCGCACTTGAGATCGCAGCTCGGATAAGTAAGTCCAAAGGGGCAGCGATAGCAGTAGGCGTTGGCAATATGGTGGACGCCGGGGACGACGTTGGGCATGAGCCGCCAGCTCGATTGCGCGGAGAGGCTAAGCGCTAAATAGGATCGGCCGCTGTAACTGTGACGTAAGGTAATAACGTCCTGGCACTTGGTATAGAGCTGCGCCAGCAGCACCGCGGTCTCGTTCGCCTCCGTGCCGCTGTTGGTGAAGAAAGATTTTTCCAAGCGCCCCGGCGTAATCCGCGCCAGCTTCTCGGCGAGCAGGACCTGCGGCTCATTGGCGTAAAGCGTGGACATATGCTGCAGCTTGTGGGTCTGCTCGTCGATCGCCCTGGTGACCTTTTCATTGCAGTGGCCGACGCTGACGGTCAAGATGCCGCCGAAAAAATCCAGATACTCTTTGCCCTCGGCGTCGTAAACATGGTGATCCCTGGCATGATCGACGACCAGCGGCTCGTCATAATAGGTGGACACGCAGGAGAAGAGATATTTTTTCTGCTTGTCGATGATTTCTTTTTTGTTCATAGCTCGCTTGTGGAGATTCCTCGCGCCAAACACGCCCTGAGTTAAATCGAAGGGACGCCTATCAATGCCTAAGCAAAATCCGAAATCCGAATTTCGAAATCCGAAACAAACTCGAAGTCAAATGAATCTCGAACTCGGAAAATCCAAAACGCCGAACCCGATGCAAGTACGTTTTGAATTTTGTGTTTTTCAGCCATTTGGATTTGTTTCGAATTTCGGATTTCGTGCTTCGAGTTTTTTGTTCTCAGTCCTTTGTGTTCTTTACGGCCAATTCTCCTTCTTAATGCCGCCGCAAAAAATCCAAGATCGGCGGATGGCCCTTCTCTGGCATCTCGCGCAAGTAGCCGTGCCGTCCGCCCTCGATGAGCACCAGTTCCGCGCTGGGAATTTTTTCCGCGAGCACTTTTGCCGACTCGACATGGTTACCGGTGCCGCCCTCGTGCGTGTCCTTGCTGCCGACGATGACCAGAGTCGGCGCGGTAATCTTATGGATAAGATGAGTGGTCTCGTGGCACTGGCGCGCGACCACATGGCGCAGGTAGCATTTGAGCGGCGGCACTTCGTCGACGATCAGCTCCTGATACTTCTTCACGATATCCGGGCGCTCTTTCATGAACGTCTCGCTGAACATAAACCCCGGTCCCCAGTGATCGCTTTGATATTTCTCGTAGCCCTTCTCGATCATTTCGAGCGCCGCGTCCATCGGCACGCCGCGCGGGTAGTCTTCGAGCGCATCGCTGTATTTTCCCGAGCCCGGCCCCGAGAGTACCAGGCTGCGCACTTTTTCCGGATACTCCAGCGCAAACCACTGCAAAACCCGCGCGCCCATCGAATGACCCATCATATGCGCTCTCTTGATGCCCAGGGCGTCCATCAATCCAGCGCAGTCTTTGGCGAACAGGCGCGTGGTGTAGTGCATGTCGGGTTTATCGCTC
>JACPFE010000715.1 GCA_016183145.1 Deltaproteobacteria bacterium
ACGCCGACTGCTACCTTTCCGGTTGCGGAAGCTGTAAATCAAGCACCACACTTGCAGAATATCATTTTGGGAATCGTCAGTTCCGAGAGTGTGGCACCACTTCCCTGGCTGGGGCCAGCTCGCCCGCGGCACGGATCCAGCGACGTAGCCGGGTAGCCGGGTAGCCGGGGTCAGGCCTGAGTATTGACTATTTGCGCCCGGGGGCGCCGAGGTCAGACATAAGAAACACTACAATCTTCCATCGTGCTATCTCTCTCGATCTGTCAGCCCGGGATTCTTCGCCTAACCGCGCTCTATCACGGCTCTGCATACGATCGCAACGAGTCCACGGGTTCGCGTCTTTAGTTTTAACGTTTCTCATCTGATCTGGATGTTCCCCGGAATCACGACGGCGAAGATTTGCGAGGCCCGTACAGTCGCTGGCATTAAAGGTTAAAAAATGGGCGACAAAATCTAGCGTTCGGCGCCTTTCGATGAAGGTGCACGGGCTTGCACCCGTGGAATCCTTAGCTTCTTCGGTGAAATCCGCCGAAGCACTCACCCTCTTTCGCTCTTCGAGCTACGGAGGGTCCGTCCGACCCACTCACCCCCGGGCTCACGCCCAGGGTCTCCTGCGTAGGCGGATAACTCGAAACCGCGAGGGCTACGCCGCCGCTCCCTTTCTAATCCGATTAACGGCTCGAATATCCTAGTCGGAGCGTCTTATCAAGCGGTGAGTCGGTCATGGCTGAGACGATTTTTGGTCCCTGTAGGACGTCGTTATCATTTGCTATGTGAACGGATCTTATCGCGGACAATTTTTGGAATAGGAATGGCCTTGAAATTGTTCTCGTGGCCTTGGACGCAAACGGTTCTTAGCACCCCTCTGGCTTTAACCTCAACCGTGTTTTTAATAAGCACCTCGAAGGTCAATGTCCGTTGAGTGATTTTTTTCAACTTCAAGCGAACGGTGAATTTTTCATCCACCACAATAGGGCGCAAAAAATCAAGGCATGCGTGCTGCCGCGCCCAACCGATTTGTTTCTTTCCACTCGCGGCCCAGTACTCCAATAACGGGACCCCCAGCGAGCGGAACAGAGACTGTTCGGCCTCCTGCGTCCAGGCAAACATTTGGTGAAACTGCGCGATGCCCGCTGGGTCCGCCTCGTGAAAAAGCAACCGTCGTTCGATGCAATGCTCAAGCATGAGATTTTCTATTAGGTTCGGATTTTCAAGAAAAACGATTTGGATCGCGTGAGCTATTATTTTCCGATCCTATCACGTCAAAACGAAGACCGCTGGCGCGCGACCCTCGCAGGCTTCAAAACTTAACGGCTGTCGGGTTTCCCGTTTCACGATCGATCGGAGCAGCATCACTGTGCCCGTCCGAGAACTTCCTTGAGCAGCGACGCATATTTCTTGTCGAGATCGCGCTTGAATTCCTCGCTCACGGCGTTGACCGGCGGAAACTTATCGCGCCATTCGTAGGGGCGGGTGGCGTCGATGATCGCGCGCGAGTTGAAGCCCTTTCGTTCCTTGGGAATGGCGGGATCGAGGGGCCCGCTCCAGCAGCGCCGCAGGATGTCGATATTTTCCGGTTCCGAGCGGGTGGATAACGCCCAGATGACATCGTCCGGGTTATAGATATCGATATCGTCATCGACGACGATGACGTAGCGGCCGAGATAGGCTCCCGGCCGGCATTGGCTGGCGATGAGCGCCGCTTGCTTGGCGTGACCGGGGTAGCGCTGCTTGATTTTGATGATCGAGAAAAAACGATAGCCCGACGGATGCAGCCAGACGCCTTGCACGTCTGGAACTCCGGCGTCTTCGAGCGCATTCCAAATCAACGCGGAACGCTGGATCGAACGGTGAAAACCCTGGCCCGCCGACGGCCGTAGCGGCGGCTCGCCGCAGAGGATCGGGTTGTTTCGATAGTAAAGCGCCTTCACGCGCACTACCGGTTCCGGCCTCGTGTCGCTGGCGTAGTAGCCGGGCCACTCGCCGAAGGGACCTTCGGGCAGATTATCGCCGGGCGTCATTTCGCCTTCGATGGCGATCTCCGAGTAGGCGGGGATCGGCAAACCCGTGCGCGGGCCGCGCACCAGTTGGATCGGCTCGTTGAGCACGCCGCCGGCGTAGGCGAACTCGCTCATTTTCACGGGCACGTCCGTGCACCCGGCGATGAAGAGCAGCGGATGATGGCCGAAGGACATGACGACCGGACAGGGCTTGCCCATGTCGAAATACTTTTTGCGGTGAAGACCGCCATGTTTCCCCGGCGAGATGTAGAGCGCGACGGCGTCGCGACTTTGCAGCATGACGCGGTAGGTTCCCGCGTTCACCCAACCTTCTTCCGGGTCCCGCGTGATGACGAGATCGTTGGTGCCGATGTAGCGGCCGCCGTCCAGCTCGTGCCAGCGCGGAATGGGAAAGGCTTCGAGGTCGATGTCTTTCTCGACGCGGTTTTCAAAAATCGGCGCGTCGTTGACGTACTCGGGCTCGATCGGCTCGAAGTTGCGGACCTTGCGCCGCCAGGCCTGAATAAAGTCCGTGATGCCGACGTTCGGGTCGGTGCCCATCGCCAGGGCGAGCCGCTCGATGCCGTCGATCTGGCTGCAAAGAATTCTCATGTCCCGGCGCGCGCCGGGAATCTTTTCAAAGAGCAGCGCCGGGGCATGTTTGCCGCGCTCGAGAATCATCTCGACCAGCCCGCCCATCTCTTTGTCCCACGGAATGCCTTGAATGCGGTGCAATTGGCCGATCGCTTCCACCTCATTCATCCAGGCGCGCAGATCGTGATTGGATGGGGTCATTGATCCATTCCTATTCGTCTCGTAGGGGCGCAATTAATTGCGCCCCTACCATTTCTCACACCGCCAGCTCCGCCGCGGCGCGGTGCATGACGCCATAGAGATCGACCGAGGCAAGCGCGCAGTATTCGAGGTTGTAGCCCTCGCGCGTGTCGGCATAGCCGTCTTCCAGAATGCGCTGCATGACCATTCTGTTAAAACTCCCGTGGCCCATGACGCCGTCGTCATGCTCTTTGAGATCGGCTTCCTCGTGCGTCGAAAAATAAACGGCCTGTTGCTTAGTGAAACCGTATTTTGTCGTCAACGTCTTGAACCACGCGGCCGCCCAGTGGCCGATCGGTTCCTCGGTAAGCATCGAAAACCACCATTCGGCGACGGTCCCTTCCCAGAGCAGAGCGCGCTTGAAGTCGAGGATGGCACGGCATTCGGGCAGCATCGGCTCGCGCAGGATTTCATCCTTGGTAAGACCCAGAGCCTCGGCGGTCTGGAGCATCACCAGCACATGGCCGGGCGGTTTTGGATGGATGAATTCGTCCGCGATCTTGGCGCCCAGCGGTCCCAGAAGATCGGGGTGCCGCTTAAAGAAGCCGATATGCTTATGGTAAGAGGCGGCGATGAGCGTGTTGATTTCGACGGTGAAGTTGCCCCAATTTTTAAAAAACAGTCGGATCGCAGACGGCGACAAGTTCCCTTCAACAAACTTGGTCATAAACGGACCGTTGGTTACGCGTTCCTGCCAACGCTGGATGACTTTCTTGTTGAGCGCGTCGACGTAAGCTTTGGCATCCTCCGGGCCCATCTTGACGCCGAGTTGGGGTGTCGTGCTGGTCATCGCCTTTCCCGTGTCTCGATCTTTTCACCCTCACCCTTTCCCTCTCCCGTCGAGGGAGAGGGAAAATCAATCCCGCTCCGCCTATGTTCTGTAGAGGTTGTCGATAAACCCGCTGTCGTCGATTCGGCGCAGATAGTGAAAATCCCACAGCGCCATCGGATCGGTCTTTTCGGCGGCTTTGTTCTCCTGCACTGAAATCTCATAGACGTTGCTGATCGCCGGGATGCTCGCGTAGGGCTTCGCCTGAAGAATCGCTTTCAGCTCGTCGTAGAGGTAGGTCGCCGCCTCATCGTCCAGTTCTCCCTCTTCTTGGTATTTCGATTTGATGATCCCGATCGATTCCGCGCGGTGGGTTTTGAAGAAGGCGATGCCTTCGCAGAGGCCCTTGAGAAATCTGTCGATGATGTCCGGGTGCTTCTCGACGAAAGGAAGGCCGGAGGAAACCGTGGTGAACCACACCATCGGGAGAAAACCGACCTCAATGACTTTCATGCCGGCGCGGCGCGCCTGAAGATCGGCGGGCGGGGTGACGAAGGCGGCGTCGGCCTTGCCATCCTTCACGGCCTGCCAGTGGCGCGTGTCGCCGCGAAACCGCTCCAGCGTGCATTCTCCGAGCAGACCATGTTGCTTGATGAACAGCCATGTGTTGAGCCCGGGATGCTGGCCCTTGGAGGCGACTTTTTTTCCGCGCAGATCGGCAACCTTGTTGATGCCCGAGTCGGGCCTGACGACCATGCGGTGGTTGAGCAGACTCACCGATTGGCCGAGGTAAACCCATTTGTCGCCCTGAGGTCGCCGGATATAAGGAGAGAGATGGTTGCCGCCGACGAATTCCACCGTGCCGTTGGCGACGTTTTTATGGGAGTCTTCGGAGCTGATGAACTTATTGTAGTCCACTTGCAGCCCGTGTTTTTCCCAGGAGCCGGACTCCGCGACGACGTGCAAAAACGGCAGGTGACTGTCGGAACGATAGGGAAAGTTTACTCTGTCCATGGCTTTTTCTCCTTATTAAGAATTTTATTGTATCACCGCGGTGGCCCCTGACCCTATAAGGAATCTCGAACCGATTCAACGTCCAGTGCGCGCCAGGCCGATGTTTTTCGGTTGCGCATTATCTCGGACGCGTTCAGCGGATCGCGTGGGCAAAGGTTGGAATCGGCCTCAGCTAGGAGTCTATCGGAGAAAGTTCTAAGTCGCACAACATAAGAAAATTGGGCTTTTTTGATAGAAAAACCCAAAGCTAAGAAGGCTTTCTAGCATCCGCCCGTTGCAAAGCTTCCCGAATCGCCCGACGCAGAATCGCACCGAGCGCTTTTTTCTTGTACGCGGCCGAGCCGCGCAGGTCTTCGATCGGCTCCGCGCTTTCCTGAATCAGTTGGCCGGCTTGATCGATCAATGCCGAACTCATTGTTTTGCCACGCAGGAGCGACTCCACCGCCAGCGCTTTCTGCGGCACCATGCCGGCGCCGGTTACACCGATACCAACTTCATTACAGGCGCCGCCCGAATCGAGGCTCAACTGCACGGCGGCGCTGGCGATGGCGAAGTCGCCCGCCACTTTTTCGAGTTTCAGATAAACGCCGGCGCTGCATTTGTCCGGTAGCGGCATCACTATCTCGGTCAAAATCTCATCGGTTTCCAGCGCCGTTGAGTAGGCAAATGTAAAGAAGTCCGTCGCCGGTATGACTCGGTCGCCGCGCTGGCCGACGCACTTCATCTGGGCATTGAGCGCCAGCACCACCGCGCCGTAGTCACCGCAAGGGTCAGCTTGAACCAGAGCGCCGCCGATGGTTCCTCGGTTACGAACCTGGGTATCAGCGATTTTACTTGCCGCCTCGGCGAGCATGGGGATTTTTTCCCGGATCAATGACGATTCCTCGATCTGCACATGACGCGTCATCGCGCCCAGGCGAATCGCGCCGGATTCTTCGCGGATATAGTTCAGATCGGCAATCCGATGGATGTCGATCAGAACCTTAGGCCGGGCGACTCGCAGTTTCATCATCGGCACCAAGCTCTGACCGCCGGCTAGGAGCTTGGCGTCGTCGCCGTGCTGCTTGAGAAACGCAATCGCGTCGCGGACTGAACGCGCTTTCAAATATTCAAACGCTGCTGGATACATCGCAACTCCGATTCTGAAAGATTTATCGAGCTCAAATTAAAACTCCCCTCGCCCGTTTCGGGAGAGGGTAAGGGTGAGGGCTAACGTCGCGCACGCCACCCTCACCTTCATCCTCTCCCTCCAAAGGAGGGAGAGGAGATTTTTTTCCGAACGTCATTGGCATTAATTCCCAACGACTATTCCGGCAGCGTCTATTTCTTAACATACTCGTAGCGCATCGGGTCCCACTTGCTTGCACGGATCTCTTCGTAGGCCTTTTTCACAAACGAAAAGTCGTAAACTTGATCGAGGGTCACCGGACCCTTCACCCGGCTGGTTGCGCCGACCGCGCGCATCTGTTCGCGTACTCGCTCAATGTTGGTCGTCATGGACTCTTCCGTAGCACGGCCGATCTTGGCCAGGTCCGAAGCCTGCTTGTCCCGTTCGCGCCAGATCTCGTTGGCTTCATTGAAATCCGTGATGCGCAGGACTTCCATAATAAACTTCGCCGCCTCGTTGGCATTGCGGTGATAGAACAGTTGGCCCTTGAGCGTCGCTTTGACGACTCTGTATACCTCGTCGGGCGCACTCTGGATCTTTGGGTCGCCAGCTTCAAGATTAGCGCTCAGTGCTGAAACGTAATCGCCGCTGTAGGCGAGAATCCGAAATCCCTTCGCCTGAGCTTGTCTGGCCATGCCGATGGTGATCATCGTCCCATCTACCGTGCCGGCCAGAAGCGCACCGAAGCGGATCGACGGCTCGCCGAGTGCTCGCATCTGCACCGTGTCGACCGCCACACCGTTTTTGCTCAAAAGCTCGCGGAACAGTAACGTAGAATTGCCCGAGGCATCGGAAATCGCCACGATTTTGCCATTCAGTTGTTTCATATGGGTGATCTTCGGCGACACCACGAGATATTGAGACGGCTTGTCCGTGCTGACCTGGAGAATTTTCATCCGCGCACCGCCGAGCATCGCCGGGATCGAACCGCCGTTACCGTAGTCGACCGCGCCGCTCACGACGACCTGAGTCGTTACCGTGCCGCGGGTGACAATAACGTCCACGTCCAAACCTTCTTCCCGGTAAAAGCCCAGCCTTTGCGAGATCACATAAGGAACCAACGATTCACCCGGCGCTTTTGACGCGATGCGAATTTTCTTTAGTGCCTCGGCGCCAAACGTTTCCGCGCTTGCGCAACAAAGAAGCAGCATCGCTGCCAACAATGTTCTAGCCAAAAGTATTTGAAATTCGGAAACGAAGGAGAGATCGGAAAGACCATGTCTCCCGCAAAGGCGCAAAGGCGCTAAGGTTCGGAGAAATAAGTAATATTCTTTCTTTGCGTGCTTGGCGTCTTGGCGCGATAAATTTTCCTGGAGTCGTCTTGTCCAACATTTCTGAGTTAAAAATCTAAGCATCGTGAATTTTCTCTTCATGACAATGGCCTGCACTTTCCGGCGGTTTCCGGCTCGGGCTATGGCCGCGGCCCGGCGAAAATGCGCCCCAGGTTTTCTTTAGCGCCGAAGTAAACGTCGTCGCCGTGCCCGACCAAAAGCCGGTCCAAATCCAGGTTCAATGCAATCAGCCGCCGCACACTTGCATGAGCCGCCTCGGGATCGGAAGACAGATAGGTCGGCGACACCATCAAATGCTCCCCCGCGCTGACGATCGCGTCTCCCGCGATCATCGTTTTGATGCTCGGCAGATGGAGGCTGATGTGTCCGGCGGTGTGTCCCGGTGTATGAATCACGTGAATGCCGCCGCAGTCGGGCAGACTCTCTCCTCCTTTAACCACATGCTCGACATCGTAACCCGTCGCCTGGTGAATGGCGGGCATGTCGAGCTCATGCGCCATAACTTCGAACTTGAGTGTTTTCTTAAGCTTCTTGAGTCCGCCGGTATGATCGCCGTGCCGATGGGTGAGAATGCAGAGTTTTAAATCCGCATGCTGCTGACCCATGTCTTTAATGGCATCCATGATGATGTCGGCATCGGCGTCCGAGGCGCCGGTGTCGACCAGGATCACTCGATGGTCGCCGGCGACAAGAAAGGATTTGACCACGCCTCGATTTCCGACCGCAATTCTACACGGCACGATTTTCACCCCGTCGATCGGGATATCTTTCAAAATGCTGACCATAGCTTCTTCCTTACTTCGTGAAGTTTAGCGCCGCCTCTTTGATTGCGGCAACGATGTTGCCGTAGCCGGTGCAGCGGCACAGATTGCCCGAGATCGCCCTCTCAATGTCTTTCTCCGTCGGCTTAATTCTTTTGTCAAGCAGGCCGTAAGCCGACATCAGCATGCCCGGCGTGCAATAGCCGCATTCCACGGCGTCGTTTTTCCAGAACGCTTCCTGGAGCGGGTGCAATCGTTTGTCTTGCGCGAGTCCCTCGACGGTGACAATGTCATCGCCCGCCGCTTGCACGGCGAAGACCATGCACGATTTCACCGGCGCGCCGTTCCACAGCACGGTGCACGCGCCGCACCGCCCGACCACGCAGCCTAGATGGGTGCCGGTCAATCTGAGTCCGTCGCGCAGAAAGTGCGCCAGCAGAGTTCGCGACTCCACCTCGCCTGAACAGAGCTTGCCATTGACCGTGAGAGATATTTTCTTAAGCATGATGAGACGTTGCCTGTGCTTGCTCGATGAGATTTAAAATTCGGTCGGGGGTGAGCGGCGTCTCGCGAATCTTTACGCCGAGCGGGCTTAACGCGTCTTCTACCGCGTTGCATAGCGCCGGCGGCGGCCCTAACATTCCGGTTTCGCCCGCGCCTTTCGCGCCCAAGGGCGTAAACGGATTGGGCGTAACGATGTGCTCCAAAGCCAGCTCCGGCACTTCCTCCACGGACGGCAAGCGGTAGTCCATGAACGTCGAAGTCAATAGCTGGCCGTCTTCGTCGTAGCGCAACTCCTCGTATAGCGCCGCGCCGATACCCTGCATGATCGAGCCCTGCTGTTGAGTGTCGACGATCTGCGGATTGATCATATTGCCGCAATCGTGCACGGTCGCGTATTTGACGATTTTGATCATACCGGTTTCCACGTCCACGTCGACCACGGCGATCACGGCGGCGTAGGGATAGCTTGAAAAAGTGTTCATGCGCCCTTTGGCGTCCGGCGCGTAATCGATATTGGGATTGACGAAATAGCCTGTGACCTCGAGACCGGGCTCCATGTTTTCCGGGAGCAGGTGAATTGCGCCGTAAGCCGTGCGGACGATTTCCATCACCGCGATCGATTGCTGGTGATTTTCCCTCACGAACACTTTGCCGTCGCCGATCTCGAGCTTTTCCGGCGCCACGCCCAACTGGCGCGCAGCGATGCCGAGAATCTTGTCGCGCATCAACTTTCCCGCGACCCATGCCGAAGGCATGAGAACAACCGACGAGCGGCTGCTGCCGGTACCAAAGCCATAAGGCGTCGGCAAGGTATCGCCGTGAATGACAGTGATCTTATCGAACGGAATGCCGGTTTGACTGGCGACGATCTGCGCGATCGTAGTCTCGTGGCCTTGCCCCTGCTCGCCCATGCTGGAAAAAACCGTTACCGCTCCCGAAGGGTCGATGCGCAGGCGACATGAGGCGTAGCCACCGGTGGCGTGAATGCGGCTCGAGCTCGTCGGCTCCATCACCAGAGCGACGCCGATGCCGCGATAGATTCCTCGCTTGCGCAATTCGGCTTGCTCTTTGCGCCGTTGCTCGTAACCCGCCATTGCCGCTGTGCGTTTCAAAGCCAGTTGATACTGGCCGCTGTCGTAGAGCGCGCCGGTGGCATTGCGGTAGGGAAATGCCTCGGGGGGGATGAAATTTTTCATCCGGATGTCGATCGGATCGAGCTTCAACTCCCGCGCAGCGATGTCGACGAGCCGCTCCAAAACATACGATGCGTCGGCCTTGCCGATGCCGCGCAGCGATCCATGCGTGGTCTTGTTAGTCGAAATGCCAAACGCATCGACGGCATAGTTTTGAATCTGATAGACTCCCGTCATGTACAGCGCGGCTGCCATGATCGAGTGATCGACGGTGTAGGTCGATCCCATGTCGGCGATGATCTTGTCCTTGATGCCGAGCATGGTGCCGTCTTTTTTGAGAGCCATTTCGATAGTGTGAATCTGGTCGCGGCCATGCCGGCCGTTGCGCATATGCTCGACCCGGGTCTCGCACCATTTGATCGGCCGGCCGAGCTCCCGCGAAAGATACGGCAAGAGCAGCTCTTCTTGATAGGTTTGAATCTTGACGCCGAACGAACCGCCAACGTCTGGCGCGATCACGCGGATCTTGCCTTCAGGGAAGTCCAAAATGTCGCCGATGCGCCCTCTGAGGGAATGCGGGTTCGCCGTCGCCGACCACATCGTCAGGCTGTCTTCCTCTTTATTATAGTGAGCCAGATAAGCGCGCGGCTCGATGGGGCAAGCCGCAATGCGGTGGCTACGGATTCTTTCTCTGACGACGACATCGGCGTCTTGGAAAACTTTGTCGATGCCGTCCGTGGCGAAATGATACTTGTAAACGATGTTGCTGCCGACATCTTCATGCACGATGGGCGCGCCGGGTTCCATCGCCGCTTCCGGATCGATGACGACCGGCAACGGGCTGTAATCCACCGACACGGCCTCCACGGCATCTTCCGCAAGATATCGATTGTCCGCCACGACCACGGCCAATGGCTCGCCATAATAGCGGACCTTATCCACCGCCAGAGGATAGAGCTTGATTTGCCTCAGAAGCGAGCTGCCGCCGACGCGCAAGGGTTTGACCTGATGCGCAATGTCCTCGCCGGTAAACACCGCGTGCACACCAGGCATCGCACGGGCCGCCTCGACGGCGACACCTTTGATACGCGCGTGAGCGCAGGAACTGCGCACGAACGCCGCATGCAGCGTCCCCGGCGGCAAAAGGTCATCGACGTAGTGTCCCGTGCCGGTGACGAATCGAAGTGTCTCTTTACGCTTAACTCGATCGCCGATGGGCGGAGTGATTGGAAATTCCATAATCATGCGTCAATAAAGTAGGAACAGACATTTCACCACGAAGTTCCCCCTCCTTCATCCTCCCCCGCTCGCGGGGGAGGAAAGAGGTGGGGGTGAACCCCTCGTATCCTTCGTGCTGAGTCGTTCTTCTGTTAAGTCGCCTTCTCACACCTTGAACTTGCCGTTTTCACAAACCACTTTATCGTCATCCACTACGAAGGTCACGTCCCTGGCGATGCCCTCGAGGCGCAGCTTGCTGTTCACTTTGCCCCGGTCGGCCCCGTGACCGATGCCGAAGTGCATCGCGCCAAAACTCTTCTTGTCATTGCGCATAAGTCCCATCGGCGGCCAACAGCGGTGATTTGTGCCCACCGCGATTTCGCCGCCTACCAGCCACGAATTCTCGTCTCCGTAGGTCTCCAAGTACCATCTCACCTGAGCCGCTTCGGCGCGGCCATCGATCGCGACGACTTTTCCATTCTTGATCGTGAGCGTGACCGGATCACGCCACAACCCGGAGGGGAAATGGGATGTCGTGTCCCAGACAATCTTACCGTTGGCCGTCCCCGGCACCGGTTCGATATGAATTTCGCCGAACGGCCACGTCCCACCGCCTAACTTGCCCGTCTTGGGATTGCGCTCGAAGGGCGGCTTGCTCCAACGATCGGCGAAGTGTCCCGCCGGCATGCCGGAAATATCGGCGACCAAATCGCTGCCAGCGGGAGATGTCACGTGAATTTTTTTGCCTTGGTCGTAAACCTCGCCAATGCGCCTCTGTAGATCGCAGATTTGCTTCAGATCCTCCAAGGTCGCCCGGCCGCCGCCTTCAGTGAGAATTTCAACGGTCGTCTCTTCCATCAACCAGATCGGCGTTCGACCCGAACCGCCGCCTTCGGCTCTGATCGCGCGTAGTCCCGGCGTGCCGCTGTTGAGCGCGGTCGTCGTCAACGCTACCACCACGTCCGCCTCCTTGGCCGCTGACACCGCCATAGCCGAAGGATCGCCGCAGTGATAGGTCCGGCGCGGATATAACGCCAAGGTCACCTCGGCGGCGCGCTCGTGCAAAGCTGCCATCGCCGACTGCCAAACCATCGGATCCATCGCGTCGTCGGTCATGATCAACAAACGGTCGCCCTTTTGGACATTACGAAACGGCACTTGCCAACTGGTCATCAAGCTGATCAACTTTGTCGACGGTATCCCGTATCTCTCTGCCATCACCATAACGCACCTCCTGTAAGTTTGGCGACTATGAATTAATCCCGATCCGACAAAAAACGTCATCCTTGCGAGTTAGCGAGGACCGAAATTCCCTCTCCCCTCGCGGGAGAGGGCGAGGGTGAGGGGGCTTCTCGAACATGGGATCACCCTCACCTCAATCCTCTCCCGTCGAGGGAGAGGAAGCCTGAGACTCACTCGAAGTGAGATTACTGGTGTCACGTCGTTGCCTGTCTATGACTCGGTTTGTGGTCAATCAGCGATAGCTCGCCGGGTCTAATGGATCTCGGATTGCCGTTAATCCTCACCTAGAATACTCCCCCACTTTGCGTTGGTCTCCTTTAAAAGCTCCTCACTGATCTGCGTGGTCGCCGGAAATTCATCGATCCAGTGATACGGCCTGCATGCGTCGATGATCGCCACCGCACCGGTATAATCACCCGCTTCTTTCTTGTGCTTCGGCAAACGTGGATCGATTTTATAGCTCCAGATTCTGCGGGACACGTCCAGGGATGTCTCCGGATCGCAGCGGGTCGCAATGGCCCATAAGACTTGTTCCAGATTGTATGGATCGATGTCATCATCGACCACAATGACAAATCTTCCATGATACCCGGCAGTGCCGCCGATGGCTCCATGGGCCGCTCTCATCGCGTGGCCTGGATACGCTTGCTTTAGCGAGATGATGCACATTCCCCAAGAGTAATTGACGGCTTTGATGTCCGGAATGCCCAGCGCCTCTAGCTCGTTCCAAACCAAGATTCCGCGCGAGGAAAGAATTCCCCGGCTGGTCCCCAAAAACGGCGGCGCGCCAAGAATGATCGGATCGTTGCGATAAAGGATGCTTTTAATAATCGTGATCGGAGCTGGCCGCGCGCCGCCGCCGTAGTATCCAGAGAACTCGCCGAAGGGACCTTCGATATCCGTGCCAGCGCCGGGCGGCAACATCTCGCCTTCCAACACGACCTCGGCGGTCGCCGGTATCGGTAAGTCCGTTACTGCGCCTTTGGTAACTTCCACGGGCGCGCCGCGCAGCCAACCTGAAAAGCCGTATTCCGAAACGCCCCAATTCAAATTGGTCCCCGCCGCGACCAAGAGCGACGGCTCTTGCCCCAAGGATATCGCCACGGGACAGGGCTTTCCCTTCGCCCAATATTTTTTTCTGATCACATCGCCATGATGACCGGAGCCGATGTGGGCGACAATTTTGTTTTTGCCCAATAACATGAATCGGTACGAGCCCACATTGATATACCCCGATTCAGGGTCCCTCGTCACAGAAGAGGTCGCACAGATATAGGGGCCGCCATCCCGTTGATGCCACTTAGGCCAAGGAAATCGCGTGAGATCGACATTGGAGCCAAGCAACACATTTTCTTTGACCGGACCGTCCTTTGCCTCTTTCGGCTCGATGGGCGCAAACTCTTTTAGCCTGTTCTTCCAGAAGAGCACCGCCTCCGGATCCGTGAGGTCATTGGAAACGCCGAAGACCAGCCGTTCTCTCAACCGGTTCGATATGAAATTGGTGAGGATACGAAATCCTTTTTGAAAGCCCTTGAGAGAATCAAAAAGCACAGCAGGGCATTTTTTTCGACACGCCGCGATCTCGGTGATCGCGCCGATTTCCAGATCGCAACTGGCTCCCTCGATCACTTTGAGCTGGCCGAGTTGTTCCAAGGTCGAGATGTAATGTCTTAGATCGCTAAAAATCACGCCCGTCTCCTGTCGTACGTTTTCGCTCCCAGATTCTTTTCGTTATGGAGAATCGTGACCTCGATCGGGATGCTGCGCGACGCCGAAACAAACGCCGGGCAGCGGCGCGTCGCCGCTTCGACGATTGAGTGAATCGAGTCCGCGGAGTCGGGACTTTCGACGGTCACCGTATACTTGATTAAATCAAATCCACGCTCGACTTCTTTGCCCGCCTCGCCGCCGCCGGCCTCGATAAAGCCGGAGATTTCGCCTTCGAGCCGATCCAGCCGCACGTCCGCGACCGCCGAGCTTTTCACGCACCAAACTTGATGACACATCATAATCCCGGCAAGAAAATACCGGAGCGGCGCCGGCCCGGCGTCATGCCCGCCGGCTTCTTCGCCTTCGTCGGAAATAAAGCTATGTCCCTCCACCGTGGCGCGAAACTGGAGGCCGTGGAGCGCTTTGGAGTTCACCGTCGTCACCGGCCGCCGCGGCTCGCCGTCTTTGCGCGCTCGGCGCTGACTCAGTTGCCGCGTGGCGATTTCTTTGAGGTTGGCTTCCACCTTGAACATCGCTTCCTCCGGGTTTTCTCTGAGCTAAGGACGACTTGAACGTTTTGAACGGCTTGAACCGTTTGAACTTTTCCGGTGATCTACGGCTTCCAGCCGGCTTTCTTCAGCTCCGCCTCGACATCGGCTGCCATGCTCAAATCGAAGACTTCCGGGATCGCAACCTTGCGTTCCATTTTTCTGGTTTCTCGAACCCGTTCGATGACCTTTCTCATGCTGCCTTCCTCAAAGCCGCCACCGGGATTGTACCGGCGCAGTTCGTCGACAAAAGTTTCCCGCGCCACCTTGCGGTCATCGATGCGCAGAACCTTCTGGATCACCGTGAGGGTTTCTTCCTGCCGCTGGCCAAAAAATAAATGCCCTTTGAGCGTCGCGCGCAGAAAATTGCGCAGGACGGACTTCTCGTTAGCGATCAATTCATTTTTCACGATCAACGGGTGGG